>NZ_JBQCGC010000085.1:0-8369 GCF_051956055.1 Amnibacterium sp. | reverse complement strand
GGCGGGCTGGCCCGGGGGGGGCCGGCGGGGGGGGTCCCCGCCTCCGTGGTGCCGCCGTGCCGGGCCCGCGGCGCGCTCCTCTCCTCACCCACGAAGGGGTCAGCGGCGGGGCGGCCGGTTGGCGCGGAGCACCTCGAGGCGCGCGCGGTACTCGACCTCGTCGATCTCGCCGTTGGCGAAGCGCTCGGAGAGCGTCGCCTCCGGAGAGCGGTGCGGCCCGAACGCGGGGCCGCCGTACGCCTCCCACCGGCGACGCGCGCCCCTGCGCACCAGGAGCAGCACGACGACGAGGACGGCGATCCAGAACAGGGGGACGAGGAAGAAGAAGGGGAAGGGGAAGCCGAACCCGGGCCCGTACCAGTGGAAGGGGGGTGCGGCGAGTGCGGTGAGCACGATGCCTCCGATGCGGATGATGGACGGGTCCGGTCGGACCGTGCTGCCAGCGTCCGCCGATCCCGCCTCCCGCGCGTCACCCCGGGGGCGACACCCGCGCTGCTGCCCGGGAAGTACCGGAGGCGCGGGTCAGGGCTGCCAGCCGGGCGCGACGAGACCGGTCTCGTACGCCAGCACGACGAGCTGCACGCGGTCCCTGGCGCCGAGCTTGCCCATCACCCGCGAGACATGCGTCTTGGCGGTCAGGGGACTGAGGTACAACCGCTCCGCGATCTCCTCGTTGGTGAGCCCGGCGGCGACGAGGGTCAGCACCTCCCGCTCGCGGTCCGTGAGCACGGCGAGCCGCTCGGGGGCTTCGGTCCGGCGGAGGCCGCCGACCACGCGTTCGAGCAGCCGTCGTGTCGGCCCCGGGCTGAGGAGCGCGTCCCCGGCGTGCGCGACGCGGATCGCCCGCAGCAGCTCGGCCGGCTCGGTGTCCTTCACGAGGAAGCCGCTCGCGCCTGCCCGCACCGCCTCCGCGACGTACTCGTCGAGCTCGAAGGTGGTCACGACCACGACGTGGCAGTGCTCGAGGCCCTCGGTGCGCACGATCTCGCGTGTCGCCCAGAGGCCGTCGCCGTCCGGCATCCGGATGTCCATCAGCACGACGTCCGGTCGGGTGCGCCGGGCGACGGCGACGGCGTCCCGCCCGGTCGCGGCCTGGCCGGCGACGGTCATGTCGGGCTCGGCGTCGACGAGTGCGGCGAACCCGGCGCGGATGAGGGCCTGGTCGTCGGCGAGCAGCACGCGGATCATGGGGATCCCTCCGGGACGGGGATGCGGAGCACGACCTCCAGGCCGTCCTCGTGCGGGACGAGATCGAGCGAGCCGCCGAGCGCCGCGGCGCGTTCTCGCATCCCGACGATGCCGTTGCCGGCGGCCGGAGGGCGGGGACGCGCTCCCGGCATCCGGTCGCGGACGGTCGCGGTGACCGTGCCGCCGTCGCGACCGAGCGCGATCTCCACCGCGGCGCCCGGGGCATGCCGACGCGCGTTGGTCAGCGCCTCCTGCACCACCCGGTACATCGCCAGCTGCACGGCGGTCGACGGCCGCGGGTCGAGCCGGTCCTCGAGGTCGACGCGAGCGCCGGTGCGGCGCGTGTCCTCGACGAGGGCCCGCAGCGCCGCGAGATCCGGACCGGGTGTCCGGGGCGCCGACTCGTCGCCCCGGAGGACGCCGAGCACGCCGCGGACCTCCTGCAGCGCCTCCCGGCTCGCCGTCCGGATCGTCTCGAGCGCCTCGGTCGCGGCCTCCGGCCGGTCGCCGGCGAGGTGCAGCCCCACCCCGGCCTGCACGCTGATCGACGACAGCGAGTGGGCGAGCACGTCGTGCAGCTCGCGCGCGATGCGGAGGCGCTCCTCCTCGATCGCGGCGCGCTGGCGCTCCGCCTGCCTGCGCTGCTCGTCCTGGCGCCGCGCTCGCCGGGCGCGCAGGAACGCCCCGGCCCCGATCGCGACCAGCAGCAGCGCCATCGCACCGAAGCCCCGCGCGGAGTCGACGGGGTTGGGGCTGAGGAAGACCGTCGTGATCGAGACCGCGTAGGCCGCGACCACCGACGAGATCGCCCAGACGATGGCACCGGCTCGCATCGCGAGCGCGACGCCGATCGCGAACGGGAGGAGCGCGACCGGCGGCAGCGGCTGCAGCACGAAGGCGCTCATCGACGCTGCACCCGACAGCGCGGCGGCCGGCCCCGGGGCGCGCCGTCCGAGGAGCCCGACCGCGAGCGCGGATCCGCAGCCGAGCAGCCCGAACGCGATCCCTCTCGCCGGATCCCCGTGCGCACCGACGGCGATCGCCACGACGACGACCAGGAGGGACGCCACGGTGAGCGCCGCGGCCGCGCTGGGCCCGTGGGGTCCTGCTGCGGCCGGTCGCGTCACCGTCCGACCGTAGCCACCGCCGCGCTCTCCGGGGTACTCCCCGGGGAGCAGGCCGGCCTCCTCCGGTGCGACGGAAGCGACCGGGGGATGGCACCCTGGAGGGATGACCGACGTGCTCGAGGATCGCCGCCTCGACGAGCAGCTCGTGCTCGGCAAGCCGTGGACGCTCATCGTCTGGGACGACCCGGTCAACCTGATGACCTACGTCACCTGGGTCTTCACGAGCTACTTCGGCTTCCCGAAGCCCAAGGCGGAGCGCCTCATGCTGCAGGTGCACACCGAGGGCCGCGCCGCTGTGGTCACGGGCACGCGGGAGGAGATCGAGCGGCACGTGGAGGCGATGCACGGCTACGGGCTGCAGGCCACGATGCAGCAGGAGGACCGGTGAGGGTCCTCGGGGAGTTCCGCCGCAAGGGCGACGTCATCGAGCGCCGGTTCACCGGGTCGGAGCGCAAGATGATCGGCAACCTGGCGAACGGGCTCGCGGAGACCATGGCTGCGGCCGACGACCCGGCCGCGGCCGACGACGTCGTGCTGCAGCGTCTGCTCCCCGATGCCGTGCCCGGCGATCCGGAGGCGTCCGCCGAGTTCAGCGACGCGACCCGCGAGCGTCTCGCGGCGGCGAAGGCCGAGGGGGCGCAGCGCGTCGTCGCCGATCTCGACGCGGCGCCCGGCGGCGTGGTGCGGCTCGACCAGCAGGGGGCGATCGTCTGGGTGAAGGCGCTCGGCGACCTCCGGATCGCGCTCGCGGAGCGGGTCGGCATCGAGCACCTGCAGCATGCGACGACGCCGCAGGGGCTCGTCTACGCGTGGCTGACGTGGCTGCAGGGCAGCCTCATCGACGCGCTCGACACCCCCTGACCCGTCCCGCGGGTCGGGGTGATCTCGAGGCTCGCTGGCGCTCGCACCTCGATCACCGGGTGGGGTCGCCTCGTTCCGATGGTCGAGGTGCGAGCGGAGCGAGCCTCGAGACCATCCCTCCCGATCAGCCGCCGATGAGGGAGGGCTGGAGGTCCCGCAGCGTGCGGTGCCGGGTCATCCTGGCCGCGATCGCGGCGGTCAGCGCCACCGCGGCGACGAGCCAGAGGCCCAGCACGCCCGCGTCGCCCCAGGCGAGCGACAGGTCGCCGCCGTACATCACCTGCCGTAGCGCATCGACGCTGTACGCCATGGGCAGCGCGTGGTGGATCGCGGCGAGCGGACCGGGCAGCGTCTGCCACGGGAACGTGCCGCCCGCCGTGACCAGCTGCACGAGCATGAGGATCAGCCCGAGGAACTGGCCGACGCTGCCGAGCGCCGCGTTCAGGAGCAGGAGGATCGCCGCGAACGTCGCCGCGGTGAGCAGCAGCACGCCCATGGTGGCGACCGGGTGGACGATGTGGATCCCGAGCGGCCCGGTCGCGATGAGGAACAGCGCGACCATCTGCGCCGCGCCGAGCAGCGCGGGCGTGAGCCAACCGGCGAGCGCGACGCGGATCGGCTGCCGCACGGCGGTGATCGCTCGCCGGGACAGCGGCCGGAGGATCAGGAACAGCGCGTACGCGCCGATCCACGCGGACAGGCTGAGGAACAGCGGCGCGAGCCCCGCCCCGTAGGTGCCCGCGCTCGCGGTGTCCTTCGTGGCGACCGCGAGCGGGTCGCCGAGCGCGGTCGCCTGGGCGGTGCGCTGCTGCGCCGTGGTCGCGGGGATCGCGTCCGCACCCCGTGCGAGGCCGTTCCGGAGGGAGGCGGCTCCCGAGGAGAGCTTCGCCGTCCCGCTCGCGAGCGAGCTGCTGCCGCTCGCGGCCGACCCTGCGCCGTCGGCGAGCCGCTGCGTCCCGGACGCGAGCGACTGGGCGCCCGAGGCGAGCGAGCTCGCACCGGAGGCGACGCTGCGCGTGCCGGATTCGAGCGAGGCCGCGCCCGACGCCACGGCACGGCTGCCGGCAGCGACCCGGTCGGCTCCTGACGCCGCCTCCGCGGCCGCGGAGGAGACCTGGGTCGCCCCGCTGCTGAGCCGGTCCGCCCCCGAGGAGAGGGACGAGGCGCCCTGCGCGAGTGCGTCGGCCGAGGAGGCGGCGCGCGCGAGCGCCTGCTGCCCCGGCTGCAGGACGGCGAGGGCCTGCTGGACCTGCGCGGGCGTGAGCCCGTCGGCGGTGAGCTGCTGCGCGAGCGCCTCGCCTGTCGCGGTCGATCCCGCGGCCTGCTTCAGCGCGGTCGCGAGGGCGGCGTTCCCGGACGAGACCTGCGCCGCGCCGCTCGCGACGGACTTCGCACCCGCGGGCAGCGCCGAGGCACCGGAGGCGAGGTGGTGCAGGCCGGAGGCGAGGGAGCCTGCCCCGCTCGCGGTCCGCTGCGCGCCGGACGAGAGATCGGCGGCGCCGGAGGCGGCCGAGGCCGCACCGTCGAAGAGTCGCCCGGCGCCGGAGGCGGCGCTCGCGGCCCCGGACGCGGCGGTCCTGGCGCCCGCCGCGAGCGTGGCGGTGCCGTCGGCGAGCTGCTGCGCGCCCGACTTCGCGACGTCCGCGCCCGACGCGAGCCGGGAGGCCCCGTCCGTGGCGTCGGTCAGCTTGCCGCGGATGTCGGACAGCGAGACCAGGAACTGCTTCGCGGCGGTCGTGCCCACCTGCGAGGCGATGCGGTCGCGCACCTCCGTCGTCACCTGCTTCGCGATGGTGGAGGACAGGTAGCTGTTCGCGTCGTTCGTGGTGAGCTGCAGCCGCGCCTTCGTCGGCGCGGTCGTCCCGGCCGAGGCGAGGTCCTTCGAGAAGTCGCGCGGGAACGTGACGACGAAGTCGACGCCGCCGTTCGCGAGCTCGCGCCGCGCCTCGTCGGCGCTGAGCACGTGCCAGTCGAACGAGCCGTCCTTCACGAGCTCGTCGGCCGCCTGGCGCCCCCGATCGACCGTCGTGCCGCCGCTCGTGGTGCCGGTGTCGGCGACGACGATCCCGGCGGGCACGTTCGCGAACCGCCCGTAGGGGTCGAGGTTGCCCCACAGGTACATGCCGCCGTAGAGCAGCGGCACGGTCATGAGCGCGACGAACGCGAGCACACCGAGCTTCGTGGAGGTGAGGCGGCGCAGCTCGGTGCGCAGCAGGGTCAGGATCGTCATCGGTCGATCGCTCCGGTCGGGATGGCGTCGGACAGGGACTCGCGGACGGCGGCGCCGCCGATCACGAGCACGGGCAGCCCGCGGGCGGTGAGGTCCTCCGCGATCCGGCGCCAGCCGACGGCGTGGCCGCCGTGGCGCTCGGGGGAGGTGAGGACGAGGGCGCGGACGCCGTCGCGGAGGGCCGCGAGCTCGAGCAGCAGCCGGATCCGGTCGGTCGGCGGGAGGTCGAGGATCGGGGCGCGGCTCCACCGGTCCAGGTCGAGTGCGGTCAGCAGCGCCTCGGCGTCGCCACCGCGCGACGGCCGGCCGGCGAAGCGCAGCTCCTCGCGTACGACGCTGCGCACGGGGAGGGAGGGTGCGGGCTCGGCGACGACGGGGGTGTCGACGAGCGCGACCGCGCGGCGGAGCGCCGCGGCGTCCGCGGCGCCGTCGAGGAGGACCTCGCCGCGGTCCGGCACGAGGCGCCCGGCCGCGATGAGCGACGCGAGCATGGGCCCCCGGTCGCCCTCCGCCACGGCGACGCCCGCACGTTCCGCGTCGAGGCGCGCGCTGAAGGGCGGCAGCGCGGGCGTGCGCTCGTCGCCGACCGCGGCCGCGATGATCTCGAGCATCAGTGGTCCTCCTCCGGCGCGAGCCGATCGGCGTGGCGCTCGAGCACGGCGCCGGCCTCGCGCCACGACAGCCCCAGCGCGCCGAGGCCGCTGAGGACGACGAGGCGCCGCCCCTCCTGCCGCGAGACGGGGCTGCGGAGGCTCTCGTCGAGCACGGTGAACGCCGCGCCCTCGATCAGGCGGGCGACGGTCTCGGCCGGCAGGTGGGTGCGCCCGGCGCCGGCGCGCCCGGCCGCCTCGACGTCCGCGACGATGCGCGCGTGGAGCGGCCCGAGCGCGCCGCCCAGCACCTGCTCCCGGAGCGGTCCGCGGACCACGGTCCGGGTCATCGCGCGGACGTGCTCGACCTCGTCCCAGACCAGGCGCCCGACGAGCGCGCGGTCGCGCACGGGGTCGGGGTCGTGGACGTCGGCGACGGCCGCGGCGACCCGAGCGGCGCCGAGCGCGGCCAGCTCGGCGACGAGCGCCTCGCGTGAGGCGAAGTGGCCGTACACGGACCGTCTCGTCAGGCCGGCGCCCGCGGCGATCGCGTCGAGCGACGCGTCGGGGTCCCGGTTCAGCAGCGCGCGGGCCGCCTCGAGCAGCGCGGCCCGGTTCTTCGCGGCGTCCGTGCGTGGCGCGCGCACCCGGGGCTGATCGGTCATGCCGACAGTCTACGCCTAACTTGCACACCGACGTGCAAGTTAGTACCGCAGTGACCTCGGATAGGTTTGGATCCCAAGAGGAAGGGACCTCTCATGCCCGCGATCGTTCTGATCGGCGCCCAGTGGGGCGACGAAGGCAAGGGCAAGGCGACCGACCTGCTCGCCGGCCGAGTCGACTACGTCGTCAAGTTCAACGGCGGCAACAACGCCGGGCACACCGTGGTCATCGGCGACAAGAAGTTCGCGCTGCACCTGCTGCCGTCCGGCATCCTCAGCGACGGCGTCGTCCCGGTGATCGCGAACGGCACCGTGATCGACCTCGAGGTGCTGTTCCACGAGCTCGACGCGCTCGGTGCGCGCGGGGTCGACGTGTCGCGCCTCCGGGTCTCGGCGAACGCGCACGTCATCACGCAGTACCACCGCACGATCGACAAGGTCGCCGAGCGCTTCCTCGGCAAGCGGCAGATCGGCACCACGGGGCGGGGCATCGGGCCGACCTACGCGGACAAGATCAACCGCGTCGGGATCCGCATCCAGGACCTGTTCGACGAGGGAATCCTCCGGCAGAAGGTGGAGGGGGCCCTCGACCAGAAGAACCACCTGCTGCTCAAGGTGTACAACCGCCGCGCGATCGGCGTCGACGAGGTCGTCGCCGATCTGCTGCAGTACGTCGACCGGCTCCGGCCGATGGTGGCGGACACCGCGCTCGAGCTGAACACGGCCCTCGACGAGGGACGGACCGTCCTGTTCGAGGGCGGCCAGGCCACGATGCACGACGTCGCCCCCGGCACCTACCCGTTCGTCACCTCCTCGACCGCGACGAGCGGGGGCGCCGCGACGGGCTCCGGTGTCGCCCCGAACCGCATGGAGCGGGTCATCGCCGTCGCGAAGGCGTACACGACCCGGGTGGGCGCGGGGCCGTTCCCGACCGAGCTGTTCGACGAGTCGGGGGAGTTCCTGCGCTCGAGGGGCTTCGAGTTCGGCACGACGACCGGGCGTCCCCGGCGCACGGGCTGGTTCGACGCGCCGATCGCGCGCTACGCGCAGCGGATCAACGGCGTCACGGACTTCGTGCTCACGAAGCTGGACGTGCTGACGGGGCTCGAGCGCATCCCCGTGTGCGTGGCGTACGACATCGACGGCCGTCGGGTGGAGGAGGTGCCGGTCAGCCAGTCCGACTTCCACCACGCGACCCCGATCTACGAGGAGCTGCCCGGCTGGAGCGAGGACATCACCGGCGCGCGCAGGTTCGAGGACCTGCCCGGGACCGCGCAGGACTACGTGCTCGCGCTCGAGGAGATGAGCCGCGCCTCCATCTCGGTGATCGGCGTCGGGCCGGCACGCGACGGCGTCATCGTCCGCCGCGACCTCCTCGGCTGACCCCGGCTCCTCTCCGCCGGTCGAGGTGCCAGAGGCTCGCAGGCGCTCGCACCTCGATCACCGGGTGGGGGTGGAGGAGTGGCCGTGCGTGCCCTGCTCCGCTGGTCGAGGTGCGAGCGGAGCGAGCCTCGAGACCATCCCGACACCGCCGGGTCCTCAGTGCTCGGCGGCTCCTGGACGGAGGCGGGTCTCCTCGAGATCGAGCAGCGCCTGCGCGCGGTCCTCGATGCGCGGCGGGTACACCCCGAGCCGTCTGAGCTCCAGCAGGTGCTCCCGCTCCGCCTCCACGACGGCCAGCCGGAGGCGCCGGAACAGCCGGTGCGGCGTG
>NZ_JBQCGC010000084.1:0-50625 GCF_051956055.1 Amnibacterium sp. | reverse complement strand
CGGGCGCCTTCCACGCCCCCGTGCTGTACCCCCGCCCCCGCGCCGACGGCCCCTACGTCGTTCCGGACACCGGGCCGCGCGGCGCGCAGATCTTCGCACCGACGAAGGGGAGGTCAGGCGGCCTTCGGCTTCGTCTCGCGGATCGGGCCCGGCTCGCCGCCGATGAGGTCGTCGCGCACCTGCGGGAAGTGGCAGTAGACGCGCTGGCCCGGCCGCTTCTCCTCGAGCACCGGCTCGACCGTGCGGCAGTGCTCGCGCTCCGAGTCCGACAGCTCGTTCTTGAACTTCGGGCAGCGCGTGTGGAAGACGCAGCCCGACGGCGGGTTGGAGGGGCTCGGCAGGTCGCCGGTGAGCAGGATCTTCTCCCGGCGCGCCTCGGTCGCCGGGTCCGGCACGGGCACCGCCGACAGCAGCGCATGCGTGTAGGGGTGCATCGGGGCCCGGTAGAGCGTGTCCCGGTCGGTCAGCTCCATGATCTTGCCGAGGTACATCACGGCGACGCGATCGGAGATGTGGCGGACGACCGAGAGGTCGTGCGCGATGAACACGTACGCGAGACCGAACTCCGACTGCAGGTCCTCCAGCAGGTTCACGACCTGCGCCTGCACCGAGACGTCGAGCGCCGAGACGGGCTCGTCGCACACGATCAGCTTCGGCTGCAGGGCCAGGGCGCGCGCGATGCCGATGCGCTGGCGCTGGCCGCCGGAGAACTCGTGCGGGTACCGGTTGTAGTGCTCGGGGTTGAGCCCCACGCGCGCCATCAGGTCCTGCACGGTCCGCTTGATGCCGTCCTTGGGCTTCTCGCCCTGGATGCGGAACGGCGAGCCCACGATCGTGCCGATGGTGTGCCTGGGGTTCAGCGACGAGTACGGGTCCTGGAAGATCATCTGGACCTGGCGGCGGAGGGGGCGCATCTGCCGCGAGGAGAACCGGGTGATGTCCTGCCCCTCGAAGCGCACCGTGCCGCCCGTGGGCTCGATGAGCTTGGAGACGACCCGGCCGGTGGTCGACTTGCCGCAGCCGGACTCGCCCACGAGCCCGAGGGTCTCCCCCGCGCTGATCGAGAACGTCACGCCGTCGACGGCGCGGACCGGGTTGCCCTTCTGGCCGAACAGACCGGCCCGCCGGCCGGGGAAGTACTTCTCGACGCCCTCGACCTCGAGCAGCGGCTCGGATCGCGTCGTGCCGGCGGCGGCCGGCTGCGGGGCTGTGGTGGTCATCGCAACGCCTTCGGTGGTCACAGGGTCGGCCGGATCTCGGTCAGCAGGATCTGCTGCCGCTCCTCGGCCGGGATGTGGCAGCGCACCTCGTGCCTCGTGAGCACGTGCGACGTCCCGGTCGTGGGCAGCAGGTCCGGGTGCTCGGTGAAGCACCGCCTGCCCGGCACGCGGTCGGAGAACCGGCACCGCGGATTGAAGACGCATCCCTTCGGCACGTTGATGAGCGAGGGCGGCGAGCCGGGGATCGGCGTGAGCCGCTCCTGACGCGTGCGGTCCATCCTCGGCATCGACCCGAGCAGCCCCCAGGTGTACGGCATCTCGGGTTGCGCGAACAGCTCGTCCACGCTCCCCTTCTCCACGCACTGGCCGCCGTACATCACGACGACCTGGTCGCAGGTCTCCGCGACGACCCCGAGGTCGTGGGTGATGAGGATGACGGCGGAGTTCAGCTCGTCGCGGAGCTCCTTGATCAGCTCGAGGATCTGCGCCTGCACGGTCACGTCGAGCGCCGTCGTCGGCTCGTCGGCGATGAGCAGCTTCGGGTCGGAGATCAGGGCCATCGCGATCATCGCGCGCTGGCGCATGCCGCCCGAGAACTGGTGCGGGTAGTCGTCGAACCGGCCGGCGGCGTTCGGGATGCCGACCTTCTGCAGCATCTCGATCGTGCGCTGCCGCGCCTCCCGCTTCGAGACCTTGTGGTGGACCAGGTACGCCTCGGAGATCTGGCTCCCGATCGTGTAGAAGGGGTGGAGGCTCGACAGCGGGTCCTGGAAGATCATCGAGACCTCGTTGCCGCGGATGTCGCGCATGTCCGACTCGGACATCGGCACGAGGTCCTGGCCGTCGAGCATGATCCGGCCGCTCACCTGCGCCTTCGACCCCTTGTGCAGCCCGAGGATCGCCTGCGCGGTCACGCTCTTGCCGGACCCGGACTCCCCGACGATGCCGAGGATCTCCCCGCGCCGGAGGTCGAACGAGAGCCCGTCGACGCTCTTGACGAGGCCGTCCTCCGTCGGGAAGTGGACGCGGAGGTCTTCGACCGTGAGGAACGTGTCGGCGTCGTCCACCGGCTCGGGTCGGGTCGTCGTGAGGGGTGTGGTCATAGGTGTCGTCCCATCAGAGCGCGACGCGCGGGTCGATGAAGGCGTAGAGGATGTCGACGATCAGGTTGGCGACGACGAGCGCGAGCGCGGCGACGATCGTCACCCCGAGCACGACGGGGATGTCCGACCGCTCGACCGACGAGATCGACAGGTAGCCGAGGCCGCGCAGGTTGAACACCGTCTCGGTGATGACCGTGGTGCCGATGAGCTGCCCGAGGTCGATGCCGAAGATCGTGACGACCGGCGTCAGCGCCGCTCGGAGCCCGTGCCGCACGATGACCGTGCGCGGCGCCAGGCCCTTCGCGCGAGCCGTCCGGATGAAGTCCTCACCCATCGTCTCGAGCATGTTCGAGCGGGTCAGCCGCGCGTAGAGCGCGGAGAAGAGGAACGCGAGGCAGATCCAGGGGCCGAGCATGCCGAGGAACCACGCGCCCGGGTTCTGGGTCAGCGGCGTGTAGCCGTTGGCAGGCAGCCAGCCGAGCGTGTAGCTGAAGATCAGCAGGAACACCGGCCCGGTGAAGAAGATCGGGAGCGACACCGCGCCGAGCGAGAGCCCCATGACGCTGCGGTCGATGACCGTGCGGGGACGGAGGGCGGAGATCGTGCCGCTGAACACGCCCGCGACGAGCCACAGGATCGCGGCGCCGATGCAGAGGCTGATGGTCACCGGGAGGGCTTCGAGGATGAGCTGGCTGACGAGCTCGTTCCGCTGGAACGAGTAGCCGAAGCAGGGGAAGGAGCAGTCGATGGGGGTGCTGACCCCGTCGGTGATCTTCTGCCCGAAGAACCCGGCCACGTAGTGGAAGTACTGCTCGTACCACGGCAGGTCGAAGCCGAAGCGGTGGATCAGCGCCTCGAGCTGAGGAGACCCCGGCTTGAACGGGATCTTGCCGGTGTACAGGTACACCGGGTTGATGTGGGACAGCGCGGGACCGACCTGGAAGATCAGGAAGGTCACGAGGCTGATGATGAAGACGACGACGACGGCGCCGAGCACCCGCTGGACGATGAATCGGATCATTGCGGTGAGGGCGGCGGCCGATCATCTCGGCCGCCGCCCCGTTCATCCCTTTCTTGCAGGACGGGGAACGGACAGGTCAGCTTCCGCTGACGCCCACGTTCACCCAGTCGTATGCGCCGAAGCCGAGCGCGTTGTTGCAGGTGACGTTCGTCATCCGCGTGCTGCGCCACCACAGCGTCTTGGACCAGGCCCAGGGCAGCTGCGTCGCCGTCGCCATGACCGCGTGGTTCACCGTCACGCCGAGGGCGTTGGTGACCGGGGTCCCGGTGTCGTCGAGCACCTTGTTGATGGTCGGGTCGTTGACGCTGCCGTAGTTGCTGTTACCAGCCGGCTTGATCGCGGCACCGTTCATGATGTTCTGGTAGAAGCCGTACAGGGTCGGGAAGTCCGCACCCCACCCGGCGTCGATCAGCCCGAAGCCCTGGTTCTTCACGTTCGACGGCGAGCCGACGAAGGTGTTGTAGTAGCTCTCCGAGGTGGTCGTCGCAGGCGACACCGAGATGTTGATCTTCGCGAGCGCCGCCTTGATGACCGTGAACCGCTTGCCCGCGGTCTCCGAGTCACTCGGGTAGGCCACCTTGGTCGAGAAGCCGTTGGGCTTGCCGCACGCGGCCAGCTCGGACTTCGCCTTGGTGATGTCACCCGTGTTGTCGCTGCCGACCGGGTACGGGTTGTACGACGGGTCGTAGCCCGGGATGCCCGGAGGGGTGAACGAACCGGCGACCTGGCCGGCGGCCGCGCCACCGCTCGCGGCGAGCAGGCCCGCCTTGTTGGTGGCGTACATGATCGCGAGGCGGCAGTGCTCGTTGGGGACCACCGAGGACGGGATGACGTAGTAGTACGTCGAGGGCCCGCCCGGGTCGTCCACCTGCTTCTTCAGCGTCGGGCTGGTGAGCGCCTGCGTCTGCAGGGTCGTCCCGATGGCGCGGTCGGCCTTGGCGTCCGCGTCACCCGCCTTGAGCTTCGAGTCGATGTCGCTCGGGTTCGAGTCGACGGTGAGGTCGATCTCGTTCGCCAGCGGCTTGCGGATCGTGTCCGTGCTCTGCGACCAGTACTTGTTCCTGGTGAACGTGACGGACTTCGTCGGCGTGTAGGCCGAGATCACGAAGGGACCGGACGAGACCGGCATCTTCGTGTAGTTCTGGCCCGTGTAGTTCGCGCCGCCCTCGGTCTTGTACGGCACCGGCGCGATGGTCGGCAGCGCGAGGAGGTAGTTGAAGTCGGCGAACGGCTTGTTCAGGTGGAACGTGATCGTGTTCGACGTGGTCTCGATGGCCGACGAGGGCAGGTCACCGCTCTTGTACGGGCCCTTGTAGGACGACGGCGCCTTGATCAGACCGGTGAAGTAGAAGCCCGGGCCGTTCGGCAGCACGTCGGCGGCGTACAGGCGCTCGACGGCGTACTTGATGTCCATCGGCGTGATGGCCTTGCCGGTCGAGAACTTGAGGCCCGACTTGAGCGTGTACTTCCACTCGGTGTAGTCGGCGTTGTGCGTGCCCATGTCGGTCGCGAGGTCCGGCGCGAGCGTGAACTTGGTGCCGTTCACCTTCGAGTAGTTGATGAGCGTGCGGCTCATCAGGCGCTGCATGTTGAGGCACCAGCCGTAGTAGGTCTGCGACGGGTCCCACGAGTCGCAGTCGCTCTGGGCCAGCAGCTTGAGCGTGCCGCCCGTCTTCGTGGACGGGTTCACGACGGAGGTCGCAGCGGCGTTGAAGGCCGCCGCCGTGCCGCTGGAGCCACCGGAGGGCGTGGTACCGCTCCCCTGACCGGTGCACGCGGTGAGCATGAGCGCTCCCGCTGCAAGCACGGCGACGATCGCGCCCTGCCTCTTTCTCGTAATCATCGAGATCCTTACTCGTCTCTCTCTGCTGTGACCGGCAGCGGTGCAGCTGCCGGGTTGGGCCGGAGCCCGACGGTCCGGAGCGCGGCTGCGCCGCGTGCCGAACCGCACGATCGCACGACGGGGCGGCTCACCTCGTCGATTTCGGGTCCAGCGCGTCGCGGAGACCGTCGCCGAACAGGTTGAAGGCCAGCACGGTGATGAAGATCGCCAGGCCGGGCATGAAGAGGTACCAGGGGTCGACCTGCACGTACTGGGACGCGTCGGACAGCATCTGGCCCCACGAGGGCGTCGGCGGGATGACGCCGATGCCGAGGAAGGACAGCCCCGCCTCGCCCAGGATGTTGTTCGGGATGGCCAGGGTCGTGTAGACGAGCACCGGTCCCACGAGGTTCGGCGCGATCTCGCGCGCCATGATGCGCCCGTTCGAGGCACCGAGGCTCCTGGCGGCCTCCACGAACTCCTTCTCCCTCAGGGTCAGCACCTGGCCGCGGACGATGCGCCCGATGTACGGCCAGCCGAAGAACCCCAGCACGAAGATGATGATCGAGAAGCGGAAGACCTCGCTGGAGTTGATGTACGACGAGACGGCGATCAGCGCGATCGAGAACAGCAGCGTCGGGAACGACAGCAGCACGTCCATGATCCGCGAGATGACGGTGTCGACCCAGCCCCGGGCGAAGCCGGCGATCACGCCGAGGGTCACTCCGAGGACGAGCGAGAAGGCGGTCGCGAGGAACCCCACGATGAGCGACGTCTGCGCGCCGTAGATGAGGTTCGCGAGGATGTCGAGCCCGAGCACGGGCGTGACGCCGAGCCAGTGCGTGCCGCTCGCCCCGGAGAACGCGCCCTGCGGCATCTGCGTCAGCGGGTCCAGCAGCGAGTTCCCGGTGTTGTGCTGGGTCGCGTAGTTCTGGCCGTAGATCGCCGTGATCGGTCCGGCGAGGACGGCGACCAGGATGAACAGCACGACGACGACGCCGCCCGCGAGCGCGATCCGGTCCCGACGCAGCCGGCGCCAGGCGATCGCGGTGAGCGACCTGCCGGCGATGGGGCCGGCGACCTCGTCCTCGTCGTTCTGCAGCCCGGGTCCGGCGAGACCGTCGTCGGTGGCGACGGCCTCGAACTCGGTTGGCCCGCTCAATGACACGCCGTGACCTCCCGAGGTGGTTTCGCGGCTTCCGTTGCCGCGCCCCCGGATGGGGACGCCAGAAACTGTACGTACGTCGGGTCCCCCTACAAAACCGGTGAAGAATTCGTTACATGTCGGAAATGGTCGTGGCGGCTTCTGTGCGACCCGACCGAAGATCCGTGCCCATCCTGCCCCCGCCGCGCAACGTCGTTGCGCACCACGCGGATGGACGCCGCCGGGCCCGCGGGGCGCACGCATGACCGGAGACGCATCCGGCGCCGGGCGCGGGACCGGGGTCCGCGTCCTCCGTCCGGGCGCGGAGGTCCTGCTCGTCCTCGGCGTCAGCCTCGGTCAGTCGGCCGTGTACTCGGTCCTGTCGCTCGCCGACTCGCTCACCCGGGGGCCGCTGAACCAGCAGACGCAGACGCTGAACCCGCAGCAGAACACGCGGGCGCTCTTCGACCTCATCGAGCAGCTGCTCGCGATCGCGTTCCCGCTCGTGCCGGTGCTGCTCGCCCTGTACCTGATGGGGCCGGGTGTGCTCCGCCGGATCGGGCTCGACCTGCGGCGCCCCGGGTTCGACGTGGGCGCGGGCGTGCTGCTCGCGGCATGCATCGGCGTGCCCGGACTCGCGCTGTACTTCGGCGCGGTGGCGCTGAACCTCAACCTCAACGTGGCGACCTCCGGCATCGGTCCGCAGTGGTACGCGGTTCCGGTCCTCGTGCTGTCCGCGGCGCGCGCGGCGGTGCAGGAGGAGGTGATCGTGGTCGCGTTCCTCGTCGACCGCCTCGACGCGAAGGGCTGGCGCTCCTGGACCGTGCTGCTCACGAGCGCCCTGCTGCGCGGCTCCTACCACCTGTACCAGGGCTTCGGCGGCTTCGTCGGCAACGCGATCATGGGCGTCGTCTTCGTGCTCGTGTACCGGCGCTGGGGCCGGGTCGCGCCGCTCGTCGTGGCCCACTTCATCCTCGATCTGGTCAGCTTCGTCGGCTACGACCTGCTGAAGCAGCTGGCGCCGGGGCTGCTGCCGTGACCGTCTCCCTCGCGTTCGCCACGGACCTGGCCCTGCGCGCGGCGGAGGGGGCCCGGATCGAACGGCTGCCGGACGCGACGGTCGTGCGCATGCCCGAGGACCCCGCGTTCCGCTGGGGCAGCTTCCTCCTGGTGCGCTCCGCCGGCGAGCCCTCCGTGCGGGCGGCGCAGCACGCCGCCGCGTTCCCGGGCGCCGGCTTCGTCACCGTCGGCATCGACGACCCGCACCCCGCGTTCGACGAGGGCGCGTGGCTCGGTGCAGGGTTCACCGTCGAGCGTCTCGCGGTCCTGACCGCCCACCGGGCCCCGCAGGTAGGCGGGGCCGGCGTGCGGACGCTGTCCACGGATGACGACTGGGCGGCGCAGACGGCGATCGCGCTCGAGCTGGAGGACGAGCCCGACGCCGGGCACGTCGCGTTCACGCTGCAGCGGACCGAGGAGCACCGGCACGTGGTGGAGGCGGACCGCGCCGTCTGGCTGGGCGTGGAGGTCGCGGGCCGGATCGTCGCGACCGCGGGGATCGCGGACGCGGGCGCCGGTGTCGCCCGCTTCCAGGACGTGCAGACCGCCGCGGCCCATCGGCGCAGGGGCTTCGCGAGCGCCCTGATCGCGGCGGGTGTGCGGACGGCGGCGGAGCGGTTCCGGAGCGCGCTCTTCGTCATCGTCGCCGAGCGGGGCGGTCCGGCGATCGGCCAGTACCGGCGGCTCGGCTTCGCCGAGGTCGAGACGCAGGTCCAGCTCAGCCGCGTCGACGCCCCATCCGCCTCCCTCGATCCTGTCGGCGGGGGCGCGTAGCGTCCGGTGCGATGGTGCAGAGCATCGAGCTGCTGTTCGACGAGGCCACGGAGGCGGCGCTGCGGGCGGCATGGACCGCGCTCGCGGAGGCCGGCCTCCCGAGCCTCGCGTCGCACTCGGGCGGATCCAACCGGCCGCATGTGACCGTCGCGGTCACGGAGTCGGACGGCTTCGCGACCGGGACGACCGCCCTCCGGACGGTCTTCGACGGATGGGACCTGGCCCGCTCGGGCGTCGCGGTGACCCTCGGCGCACCCGTGCTGTTCGGCGGCCACCGGCACCGCTGGGTGCTCGCGCGGCAGGTCGTCCCGAGCCGGCCGCTCCTGACGCTGCACTCGGCCGTGCATCGCGCGGTGCGGCTCGCGGTCCCGGACGCCGAGGTCGTGGACCAGACCCGTCCCGACCGGTGGACGCCGCACGCGACGCTCGCGAGGCGCGTCCCGGCGGAGCGGCTCGGCGAGGCGCTCGCCGCGGTCTCGGTCGAGCCGCTGCGGTGCCGCCTCGTCGGCGCACGCCTCTGGGACTCGGAGGCGAAGCGCGTCACCCCGCTCGCCTGAGCGGCGGCTACTCGAAGGCGCCGGGCGGCGGGCAGGCGCAGACGAGGTTGCGGTCGCCGTACGCCTGGTCGATCCGGCGCACCGGCGGCCAGTACTTGCCGCGCACGGCACGCAGGCGCGCCTCCCCGTGCACGGCGTGCTCGAACGGGTACGCCGCGTCCTCGCGCGAGTACGCGTGCGGCCAGACCGTGTCGGTGACCGCGCGCGCGGTGTGCGGCGCGTTCACGAGCGGGTTGTCGTCCGCCGGCCACTCCCCTGCGGCGACGCGGTCCGCCTCCGCCCGGATCGCGAGCATCCCGTCGACGAAGCGGTCGATCTCGCCCAGGTCCTCGCTCTCGGTCGGTTCGACCATGAGCGTCCCCGGCACCGGGAAGGACATCGTCGGCGCGTGGAAGCCGTAGTCGATCAGCCGCTTCGCGACGTCGTCCACGGTCACGCCGGTCGCCGCCGTCAGTGGGCGCAGGTCGAGGATGCACTCGTGCGCGACGAGGCCGCCGTCGCCGCGGTAGAGGACCGGGAACGCGTCGCCGAGCCGAGCCGCGACGTAGTTCGCCGCGAGCACCGCTGCGTCCGTCGCGTCGCGGAGCCCGTCCGCGCCCATCATCCGCACGTAGGCCCAGGAGATCGGGAGGATCCCGGGCGAGCCGAACGGCGCCGCCGACACGGGCGTGCCGCCGAAGCTGCCAGGACCCCGGACGCCCTCCGGCGCCTCCTGCGCGAACGGGTGGGACGGGAGATGCGGCGCGAGGTGCGCCTTCGCCGCCACCGGACCGACGCCGGGTCCGCCGCCGCCGTGCGGGATGCAGAACGTCTTGTGCAGGTTGAGGTGGCTGACGTCGCCGCCGAAGTCGCCGAACCGGGCCCGGCCGACGAGCGCGTTGAGGTTCGCGCCGTCGATGTAGACCTGGCCGCCTGCTGCGTGCACCGCGTCGGTGACCGCCCGGACCTCGTGCTCGTAGACGCCGTGCGTCGAGGGGTAGGTGATCATCAGCGCGGCCAGCGCGTCCGCGTGCTGCGCGACCTTCGCCCGCAGGTCGTCGAGGTCGACGTTGCCGAGCTCGTCGCACGCGACCACGACGACCTTGAGCCCCGCGAGCACCGCGGAGGCGGCGTTCGTGCCGTGCGCGGAGGACGGGATGAGGCAGACGGTGCGGCCGTCGTCGCCGTTCGCTCGGTGATAGCCGCGGATCGCGAGCAGGCCCGCGAGCTCGCCCTGGCTGCCGGCGTTCGGCTGCAGGCTGACGGCGTCGTACCCGGTGAGGTCCGCGAGCCAGCCCTCGAGCTGCCCGATGAGCTCGAGCGAGCCCGCCACGTCCTCCGCCGGAGCGAACGGGTGCAGGTCGGCGAACTCCGGCCAGGTCACGGCCGCCATCTCGGTCGCCGCGTTCAGCTTCATCGTGCACGAGCCGAGCGGGATCATCCCGCGGTCGAGCGCGTAGTCGAGGTCGGCGAGGTACTTGAGGTACCGCATCATGCCGGTCTCGGAATGGAAGCTGTTGAAGACCGGGTGCGTGAGGTAGTCGGAGGTGCGCAGGAGCTCCCGCGGGAGGGCGGACGGACGACTCGGAAGCAGGTCGTCGGCGTCCGTCGGCTCGGGCCGCGGCCCCAGCCCGAACGCCGCGAGCACGCGCTCGAGCACCGGCTCGCCGACATGCGTCTCGTCGAAGGAGACCGCGACCGTCCGCGGATCGACGATCCGGAGCCACATGCCGAGGTCGCGTGCGGCGCGGACGACGGCTTCGGCGTCGGGGACGCGCACGCGGACGGTGTCGAACAGCGATCCCTGCTCGACGTCCGCGCCGGCGTCGCCCAGTGCCTGCTGCGCCGCTGCCGCGAGCGCGTGCACCTCGCGTGCGATCCGCCGCAGCCCCCCAGGCCCGTGGTAGACGGCGTACATCGACGCCATCACCGCGAGCAGCACCTGCGCGGTGCAGATGTTGCTCGTGGCCTTCTCGCGGCGGATGTGCTGCTCGCGCGCCTGGAGACTCAGCCGGTAGGCGGGCTGGCCGTCCGCGTCCTTCGAGACGCCGACGAGCCGGCCGGGCAGCTGCCGCTCGAGCCCGGCGCGCACCGCCATGAAGCCGGCGTGGGGGCCGCCCATCGCCATCGGCACGCCGAAGCGCTGGCTCGAGCCGACGGCGACGTCCGCCCCGAACTCGCCCGGCGGCGTGAGGAGCGTCATCGCGAGCAGGTCGGCGGCGACGACCGCGAGGCCGCCGCGCTCCTTCGCCGCCGCGATCACGGCGGACGGGTCCCACACGCGGCCCGAGGCGCCCGGGTACTGCACGAGCACGCCGAACAGGTCGCCGTCGGGCAGCCCGCCGGCCGCGAGGTCCGCCTCCACGAGCTCGATGCCGACCGCCTCCGCACGGCCGGCGAGGACCGCCTTCGTCTGCGGCAGCGCGTCCGCATCGACCACGAAGCGCGCGGTGCGCGCCTTCGACGCGCGCCGGGCGAGCAGCATGCCCTCGACCACGGCGGTCGCCTCGTCGAGCATCGACGCGTTCGCCGTCGTCAGTCCGGTCAGATCCGCGACCATCGTCTGGAAGTTCAGCAGCGCCTCGAGACGCCCCTGCGAGATCTCCGGCTGATACGGGGTGTACGCCGTGTACCAGGAGGGGTTCTCGAGCACGTTCCGCTGGATCACCGCCGGCGTGATCGTGCCGGAGTACCCGAGCCCGATCATCGAGGTCCGCACCGTGTTCTTCGCCGCGAGCGCGCGGAGCTCGGCGAGCGCCTGGCGCTCGGTCGCCGCGGGCGGCAGGGAGGACGGGGCGTCGTCGGCCAGCTGGATGGCGGCTGGAACCGCGCGCGCCATCAGCTCGTCGGTCGAGTCGACCCCGACGGCCGCGAGCATCCGCTCCTGGGCGTCGGGGGTCGTGCCGATGTGCCGGCGCTGGAACGCGTCCGGGGCCGCGAGCCGCGGAGTGACGGCGGTGTTCGTCATGCGGCGCCCGTCAGCGCGTCGTAGGCGGCCTTGTCCATCAGCTCGGGCAGCTCGGCGACCTGCACCTTCAGCAGCCAGCCGGCGCCGAACGGGTCGCTGTTCACCACCTCCGGGCTCGCCGTCACCTCGTCGTTCACCTCGGTGATCGTGCCGCTGACCGGGCAGAAGAGCTCACCCACCGACTTCGTGGACTCGAGCTCGCCGATCACCTGGCCCGCCTCGACCTCGTCGCCGACCGAGGGGAGGTCGACGAAGACGATGTCGCCCAGCTGAGCGGCCGCGTAGGCCGTGATGCCGACGGTCGCGATGTCGCCGGCCGCGTCGACCCACTCGTGGTCGGCCGTGTACTTGAGGTCCTGCTCAGTCGCCATGGTCAGGCCTTTCGGGAGTAGAAGGGCAGGGGGACGGTCGTGACGGGGAGGCGCGTGCCGCGGACGTCGATCGCGAGCTCGGCGCCGACCGCGTCCCGGTCCACGAACGCCATCGCGATGGGGTGGCCGAGCGTCGGGCTGAGCGCACCGCTCGTCACGACGCCCACCTCGCGGTCGCCGGCGAGCACCGGGTAGCCGGCGCGGCCGGCCCGGCGACCCTCCGCCTGCAGACCGACGAGCACGCGCGCCCCCTCCGCCTCCGGGGACAGGACGGCGGCCCGGCCCACGTAGTCGCTCGCCTTGGCGCGCGGCACGAGCCGGCCGAGCCCGGCCTGCTGCGGGGTCGTCGTCGTGGTGAGCTCGTGCCCGTAGAGCGGCATGCCCGCCTCGAGCCGGAGCGTGTCCCGCGCGGCGAGCCCGGCGGGCACCAGCCCGGAGCCGCGGCCCGTGTCCATGAGCACCGCCCAGAGGCGGGGCAGGAGCGCGGGCGCCGCGTACAGCTCGAAGCCGTCCTCGCCCGTGTAGCCGGTACGCGCGACGAGCACGGGGTGACCGTCCCAGTTCGCGCGGAGGAAGCGGTAGTTGCGGAGCTCGGCGAGCAGGACGCGGAAGCGCGCCTCCGTCGGGTCGTCGTCGTCCGCCGCGAAACCCGGGACCTCGAGCAGGATCTCCTGGGCGCGCGGGCCCTGGATCGCGATCAGGCCGATGTCGTCCGTCTCGTCCTGCACCTCCGCGTCGAACCCGACGACGCGCTGCCGGAGGTGGTCGGCGACGACTTCGCGGTTCGCGGCGTTCGCGACGACGAGGTAGCGGTCCTCACCCGTGCGGTAGACGACGAGGTCGTCCTCGACGCCGCCGTCGGCGTTCAGCAGCAGCGTGTACTTCGCGCGGCCGACCGCGACCGCGGAGAGCTCGCCGAGCAGTGCGGCGTCGAGCGCCTCGGCCGCCGCGGGCCCGAGCACGAGGATCTCCGCCATGTGGGAGAGGTCGAAGAGGCCCGCCGCGCGGCGCACCGCGTGGTGCTCGGCGAGGTCGCCCGAGTAGCGGACCGGCATCGACCAGCCGGCGAACTCCGTGAACGCGGCGCCCGCGGCGACGTGGACGTCGTGCAGGGGGGACGGTTTCGGCGTCGGGTCGGGCACACGGGCTCCTTCGCGGACGGGTACCGGACCGACGGCCCGGCCCGGGCGGAACTCCCCCTCTGTTCGGTGGCCTGAGAGATTCGGCGACCTCGGGTCGCCTTTCCCCGTCGGCGGGAGCCGCGCACCCGCGGGTGCTGCTCCGCTCTCCAGAGCGGCCTGCCGATGCGGTGCGTGGACCTGAGAGATTCCGGGGCGGTTGCTCCTACGGTGCCGCCACATCGACGTGTCGCTGTGCCGGCTCTCCCGCATCGGCCGTTCGGCCGGTGTGTTCGGTTGTGCGGCCCATGCTACCGATCGCGGGCTAGGCGCTGTAGAGCGTCTCGGCGTCGTCGACGAGGTCGATCGTCCGCGACAGGAGGCGTTCGATCGAGGTCGAGCGGAGGAGGTCCAGCTGGTCGAGCGGCCCGAACGGGGCGATCGCGGCGAGCTGCCACGCGGCCGCGGCGGGGCCGTCGTCGAGCACGATGTCGGGGGGCCAGCGCAGCTCCTCCCCCGCCTCCTCAGCCAGCTTCAGCACCCGCCGGACGAGGCGGTCGGCGCGCTCGAGCAGCGGCGCGAGGTCGTCGGACCAGGCCGGGTCGGGCAGCTCGGTCACCTCGGCACGGGGGTACGGCGCGTCGTCGAGCCACCGGTCGACCCGCACGCGGCGCACGCCCTGCGCGATGAGGACGATCGACTCCCCCGAGGTGTCCAGGCTGCCGACCTGCGCGACGGTCGCGAGGTCGACGCGGACGTCGCCGCCGCCCACCTCCTGGCCCCGCTCGATGAGCGCGACCCCGAACTCGGCCGGCTCGTCACCGAGGATGTCGCGGAGCATCGCGAGGTAGCGCGGTTCGAAGACCCGCAGGGGCAGCGGCATGTGCGGCAGCAGCACGGAGCCGAGCGGGAACATCGGGAGGAGGCTCATCACCGACAAGTGCAGCACGGATCGGGGTCGCTTCGCGCGTCCGCGGCTCCTCCGGGGGCCCTCCGCGGCTGTTCCGCGGGCGCGCGCCGGCGGATCTGCCGCGCGGAGCCCCCGCAGCGAGGTGGGGTGGCTACGGTGACGACATGACGGCGGGGTCGGCGGCGCTGCTCGTCGCGATCGTCGCCCTGGTGGCCGTCGCGTTCACGTTCCCGGCCGTGCTCGTGCTCGCCCGCACCCGGGTACGCACCGGGGGCCGGCTGCCGCAGGGCCTCCTCCTGCTCGCGCTCGGCTGCGGTGTCGTGCTCGTCGGCGCGGTCGCGACGATCGTCGCGGTCGTGGTGCTCACCTGACGCCGACGGTCAGCCGTGCCGCCATTCGACGACGTCGCCGTCCTGCATCACGTAGTCCTTGCCCTCGATGCGCGCTCGGCCGCGGCTGCGCGCCTCCGCGACCGAGCCGGCCGCGACGAGGTCGTCGAAGCCGATGACCTCGGCCTTCACGAACTTCTTCTCGAAGTCGGAGTGGATGACGCCCGCCGCCTCGGGGGCGTGCGCGCCGCGGCGGATGGTCCAGGCCCGCGCCTCCTTCGGCCCCGCGGTGAGGTAGGTCTGCAGCCCGAGCGTGTCGAAGCCGATGCGGGCCAGCTGGTCGAGGCCGCTCTCCTCCTGCCCGGTGGAGGCGAGCAGCTCTGCGGCGTCCTCCGGGTCGAGGTCGATGAGCTCGCTCTCGATCTTCGCGTCGAGGAACACCGCGGGGGCGGGTGCGACGAGCGCGGCGAGCTCCGCCTTCCTGCTCTCGTCGGTGAGGACGCCCTCGTCGAGGTTGAACACGAACAGGACCGGCTTCGCGGTGAGCAGCCCGAGGTCCTTGATCGGCTCGAGGTCGAGCCCTGCGGCGGTGAGGCGGGTGCCCTCGTTCAACGCGGCCTGCGCGGCGCGGATGGTGTCGAGCACCTCCTGCGGCGTCTTCCGCCCGCGCACCTCCTTCTCCACGCGGGCCTCAGCCCGCTCGAGGGTCTGCAGGTCCGCGAGGATGAGCTCGGTGCCGATCGTCTCCAGGTCGCCCTTCGGGTCCACCCCGCCGGCGACGTGCACCACGTCCGGGTCCGCGAAGCCGCGGACGACCTCCGCGATCGCGTCCGCCTCGCGGATGTTCGCGAGGAACTGGTTGCCGAGCCCCTCGCCCTCGCTCGCGCCCTTCACGATGCCCGCGATGTCGACGAAGGACACCGCCGCGGGCACGAGCCGCTCGGAGGAGAACAGGTCGCCCAGCACCTTGAGGCGCGGGTCGGGCAGGTCGACGACGCCCACGTTCGGCTCGATCGTCGCGAACGGGTAGTTCGCCGCGAGCACGGTGTTCTTCGTCAACGCGTTGAAGAGCGTGGACTTGCCGACGTTGGGCAGACCGACGATGCCGATGGTGAGAGCCACGGCCGTCAACCGTAACCGGGCCAGGAGGTCGGTACGGTCGGCGGGTGGTGGTGCTGCGCTCGAGGCACGACCGCGCGATCGCCGCCCTCGCGGTGCCGAGCCTCGGCGCGCTGCTCGCGGAGCCGCTGTTCGTCGCGACCGACACCGCGCTGGTCGGGCACCTCGGCGCCACCGCGCTCGGGGGGCTCGGGGTCGCGGGCACCGTCCTGCAGACCGCGGTCGGCCTCCTGATCTTCCTCGCGTACGCCACGACGCCCGCGGTCGCCCGGCGACTCGGCGCGGGCGACCCGCGCGGCGCCGCCCGGGCCGGGATCGACGGGCTGTGGCTCGCCGCCGCGGCCGGGACGCTGCTCGCCGTCATCGGCGCGGTGGCAGGAGGGTGGCTCGTCGGCCTGTTCGGCGCGGCACCTGCGGTGCAGGCGGCGGCGCTCGCCTACCTCCGGATCGCGGTCTGGGGCCTGCCGGGGATGCTCGTCGTCGTCGCGGCGACCGGGTTCCTGCGCGGTCTGCGGGACGCGAGGACGCCGCTCGTCGTCGCGGTCGCGGGCTTCGCCGCGAACGCCGCACTGAACGCGGTCCTCATCTACGGGCTCGGCTGGGGCATCGGCGGCTCGGCGGCGGGCACGGTCGCGGCCCAGACCGGCCTGGCGATCGTCCTGGTCGCCGTGTGCCTCCGGCACGCTCGGCGGGCGGGCGCGCCGGTGGGTCCCGGGCTCGGCGGTGTGCTCACGGCGGCGCGGGCCGGCGGCTGGCTATTCCTCCGGACCCTGACGCTCCGCATCGCGATGGTCGGCACGGTCGTCGCCGCGACCGCGCACGGGACCACGGCGCTCGCGGCGGTGCAGATCGTGTTCTCGCTCTTCGCGGTCGTCTGGCTGGCGCTCGACGCGCTCGCGATCGCCGGCCAGGCGATGATCGGGCACGCGCTCGGCGCGGCGGACGTGCCGGAGGCGCGGGAGGTCCTCCGGCGGCTGCTCGAGCTCGCCGTCGCGGCCGGAGCGGTGCTCGGCCTCGCGGTCGCGGCCCTGTCGCCGGTGCTCGGGCCCGTGTTCACCGCCGACCCGGCGGTGCTCGCCGCGGTGCCGGGCGCGGTGCTCGTGATGGCGGTGTCGCTGCCGCTCGGCGCGGTGGTGTTCGCGCTCGACGGGATCCTCATCGGCGCGGGCGACGGGCGGTACCTGGCGCTCGCCGGCGCGGCGAACCTCGTGGTGGCCGTCCCGCTGCTGGTGCTCGTGGCGGTCGCGCCGCTGCCGCCGGCCGCCGCGGTCGCCGCGGTGCAGGCGGTCTTCGGCGTGGCCTTCATGGCGATGCGGCTGATCACGCTGGCCCTCCGCATCCGGACCGGGCGCTGGGCGCGCGTCGGCGCGGACTGAGGGCGAGCACGTCGGCAGGCTGTGCTCGCTTCGACAGGCCCGCACGGCGTCCCTGAGCCTGCCGGAGCGAGCACAGCCTGCTCAGGTGCCGGGTGGGGCCGAATGACAGCGGCGTTGTGCGGGTGTCGGAGGGGGCTGGGAGAGTCCGGTCCGTGCCACTGGACTTCGCCGCGATCGACTTCGAGACGGCGGGTCCCTCCGCCGCGTCCGCCTGCTCGGTCGGGGTGGTCACGGTGGAGGACGGTCGCGTCGTCGACCGCGTCGGCTGGCTGATCCGGCCGCCCGCCGGGCACGACGTGTTCAGCGAATGGAACATCCGGATCCACGGCATCACGCCCGACCGGGTGGTCGGCGCCGCGGGCTGGGCCGAGCAGCTGGACGACCTGATCGCGGTGATCGGCGACCGCCCGGTGGTCGCCCACAACGCGCGCTTCGACATGGGCGTGGTGCGGGCCGCGTGCTTCGCCTCCGGGGTCCGCACCCCGCCGCTCGACTACTTCTGCAGCCTCCGGGTCGCGCGCCGCACGTACGCGCTCACCTCCTACCGCCTGCCGGTCGCGGCCATGGCGGCGGGGTTCGAGGACTTCGCGCACCACGACGCGCTGGCGGACGCGGAGGCGTGCGCCGCGATCGTCGTGCACGCGGCCGCCCGGCACGACGCGGCCGACGTGCCCGCCCTGCTGGACGCGGTCGGCGACCGGCTGACGCGGCTCGAGCCGCACGCGCCGCAGACCCGCGTGCCGATGGCGTTCGCCTAAGCGGGCTCGGCCGAGGGGCCCGCGCGACCGATCAGCAGCCACAGCCCGGTCGCGGCGCAGACGACGGCCACGACGAGGATCACCCAGCCGTACGGGACGACGGTGAGCAGCGCCGCGCCGGTGGCGATCGAGACGGTCTGGGGCACGCTCGTCGCCACCTCCACGGCACCGAACGCGCGGCCCAGCAGCGGGCCGGGTGTGCGCAGCTGCACCAGCGTCTCGGCACCGATGGCGAGCCATGGCAGCCCCGCGCCGATGAGCGCGGCGCCGCCGAAGACGGAGACCGGGCTCGGCGGCAGGGCCCATACGGCGCAGCCCGCCCCGATCCCGATCCCGCCGAGCGCGGCGAGCGCCGACTCCCCCGTCCTCGGGAGCACTCGCACGGCGGTCACGCCGCCGATGATCGCGCCGACGCCCTGCGCGAGCTGGGTGACGCCCACGAAGGCGGCTGGCCGGTGCAGCCCGTCGACGATGAGCGCGAACCCGGCGCTCTCGAGGAACCCGACCACGAGCAGGATGAGGCCCAGCGCCGTGGTCGTCCTGCGCAGCACCTCGATCCCCGCGAGATGGCGGAATCCGGCAGCGATCGACCGCAGGAGATGCGGGTGCTCCTCCGTCTCCCGTGGGGACTCGACGATCCGGAGGAGGCCGAGCGCACCCGCCGCGACCAGGAACGTGACCGCGTCGACCACCGCGACCGCACCACCGCCCGCCATGGCGAACAGCGCGGTGCCGAACGCCGGAGCCACCACGCGGAGCGCCTCGCGCAGCGACCGGATGAGCGCGTTCACGGGGCCGAGCTGCGCGGCCGGCACCACGTCCGGCAGGAGCGCGGAGGCCCCCGCCCCGAGCAGGACCGCCGAGCAGCCGTACCCCGTCATCACGAGCCAGATCAGCCAGACGTCGCCGGCCCCGCGGACGAGCAGCAGCAGCAGCACGAGCACCCCGGAGACGAGATTGCCGATCACGAGCAGCGGACGGCGCGGCACTCGGTCCACGAGCAGGCCCGCGAGCGGAGCGAACACGGCCGGCAACGTCAGGAAGAAGAAGGTCAGGCCGGCGAGTGCGACCGAATCGGTGAGCCGCTGCACCCACACGGCCGCGACGAGCCACAACGCCGCGTCGCCGAACGCGGAGACGGTCTGACCGCCGACGACCAGGCGGACGTCCCGATCAGCGAGGAGCCTTCTCACTCGGGCTCACCCATCGGGTAGCCGAACAGCAGCACCTCGACGGGCGCTGCGCCCTCCGGACGGACAGCGGGATCGGCCAGCCGTTCACGCCCGATCGCCAGCAGCCGCTCCTGCAGCTCCGCGCCGACCGCCTGCAGCTCGGCAGGCGTGAGCCAGAACGCGAACTCGCTGTCGATCGAGGCCCGGCGCCAGGCCTCGGACCAGGATGAGCGCGTCATCCGCCACATCCGGTACCGGTCCATCTGCCGCTCGCGGAACAGCGCGGCCACCTCGGCGCTCGCTCGCCCGACGGCCGGATCCGCGGCGTCCGGGTCGAAGTCGAGCCCGAGCCGCGTGATCCGCCACGGACGCCGACGGCCCGTGCCCTCCCCCGTCTCCTCCACGAATCCGTACTTCGCGAGTTGCCGCAGATGGAACGAGCAGCTGCTCGGCGACTCGCCGACGAGCTCCGAGGCCTCGGTCGCGGTCAGGGGCCCGTCGACGACGAGGTGCTCGATGAGCGCGAGGCGCACCGGATGCGCGAGCGCCCGCAGCGCTCGGACGTCGTCGACGAGACGGGGTCCGCGGTCATCGGCCATCCGCTGACCCTACCTTTGAAGCGACTCTTTCGAAAGATTCACTTCGACAGGATGCGCCTGTCGGACCCCACTGCGACCATCCCGGCATGGCTGCTCTGCTCCCCGTCGTCGCGCTGCTCCTCGGCGTCGTGCTCGGCGCGCTGCTCGCGACCGTGCTGCGCGGTCGCCGTCCTGCGGGCGAGGACCCGGCCGTGGTCGCGGGGCGTCAGGAGGCGGCACTCCTGCGGGTGCGGGCGGAGGGCGACGCGGTCGCCGCCGACCTCCGGACCGAGCTCGCCGCGTACGAGGCGACCATCGACGGCCTGCAGCGGGAGGTCGCGGCGGCCGAGCGGCGTGCGCAGGAGGAGCGGACGGCCCGCGCTGTCGAGGCGGAGGAGCGGCGCCGACGCGAGCAGGAGGAGGCACGGGTGCTGCAGGCCCTCGCGCCGGTGCAGGAGACGCTGCGGACGGTGCAGAGCAAGGTCGACACGCTCGAGCAGCAGCGCGCCGCGCAGTACGGCGCGCTCGAGCAGCAGCTGCTCGCCACCCGCGCCTCGTCCGACCAGGTGCGCACGACCGCCGAGTCGCTCGCCGCTGCCCTCCGGCACAACTCGATGCGCGGGGCGTGGGGCGAGACGCAGCTGCGGCGCCTCGTGGAGAGCGCGGGGCTCACGAACCGGGTCGACTTCGACCTGCAGGTGACGACGCGCTCCGAGGACGGCACCCGGCGCCCCGACCTCGTCGTCCGCCTCCCCGAGGGCAAGTGCATCGCGGTGGACGCGAAGGTGCCGCTCGCCGCGTTCATCGAGGCGAACGAGATCCCGGAGACCGCGGTCGGCGCGGAGGGCGCGCGCCGCGAGTCGCTCATGAAGGACCACGTGAAGGCCGTCCGGGCGCACATCGACGCCCTGGCCGCGAAGGGGTACTGGACCGACTTCCACTCCCCCGAGTTCGTCGTCGCGTTCCTCCCGAGCGAGTCGCTGCTGTCCGCCGCGCTCGCGGCCGACCCGTCGCTGCTCGACCACGCCTTCTCCAAGCGCGTCGCGCTCGCCTCGCCGGTGAACCTCTGGGCCGTGCTGAAGACGGTCGCCTACACGTGGACGCAGCAGGAGCTGACGGAGGACGCGCACCGGCTCTTCACGCTGAGCCGCACGCTCTACGACCGGCTCTCGGTGCTCGCGCAGCGGGCCGAGAAGCTGCGGGGCGCGATCGAGCGCACCGTCACGACCTACAACGAGTTCGCCGCGTCCCTCGAGACCCGCGTGCTCGTGACCGGCCGGCAGATCAACCGGATGGACGAGTCGAAGATCCTGGGCGAGGCGCTCCCGGTCGACACGGCCCCGCGCCCGTTCACCGCCCCGGAGCTGACCCGCGGACAGGACGAGGACGCGGCCTGAGCCGGGCCCTTCCGCGCCTGCTCAGAACCAGCGGTCGGCGACGTGATCGGAGACGATGCGGCGCAGGGTGCCCGACCGGGATCGGAGCACGACCGACTCGGTGCGGATGATCGGGCCCTTCCGCCGCACCCCGTCGACCAGGCCGCCGTCCGTCACGCCCGTCGCGATGAACATCGTGTTGTCCCCGGCGACGAGCCCGTCCGCGTCGTAGACCCGGTCCATGTCCAGCCCCGCGTCGATGCCCCGCTGCCGCTCGGCGTCGTCCTTCGGCATCAGCCGGCCCTCGATGAACCCGCCCAGCGCCTTGATCGCGCACGCGGTCACCACGCCCTCCGGGCTGCCGCCGATGCCCACGCACATGTCGATCCGGGTCTCGTACCTGGCCGCGTTGATCCCGCCGGCGACGTCGCCGTCCAGCAGGAGGCGCGTCCCCGCTCCGGCCGCCCGGATCTCCTCGATCAGCCCCTCGTGCCGGGGCCGGTCCAGCACCGCGACGACCATCTCGCCGATCGGCTTGCCCTTGGCGCGCGCCAGCTCCCGGATGTTGTCCCCGATCGGCGCGTCCAGCGAGAGCACGCCGACGCCATGGTGGTCGGCCACGAGCTTGTCCATGTAGAACACGCTGGAGGCGTCGAGCATCGTGCCGCGGTCCGACGCCGCGATCACCGACAGCGCGTTCTGCCGCCCCTGCGCCGTCATCGACGTGCCGTCGATCGGGTCGACGGCGATGTCCGCCTGCCACCCCCGGCCCGTCCCGACCCGCTCGCCGGTGAACAGCATCGGCGCGCGGTCCCTCTCGCCCTCGCCGCTCACGATCAGCCCGTCGAACTCGACCGTGCCGAAGAAGGCCCGCATCGCGTCCACCGCCGCACCGTCGGCGCCGAGCTTGTCGCCCTTCCCGATGAACGGCACCGCCCGGATGGCCGCCGCCTCCGTCGCCCGGACCAGCTCCATCGCCAGGTTCCGGCTCGGATGCGCCACCAGATTCGTCTCAGCCATGCGCAGCTCCCTCCGCCTGGGTCCGAAACTATCGGAGGGCCGCCCAGATGTCCCCCTCAGTAGAGTGAACGGCGGCTTGCGGTGAGCGCCGCGAGCGTTCTCGATGCCAGGAGCGCAGATGCCCGTCGCCACCCCCGACCAGTACGCCGAGATGCTCGACCGCGCGAAGGCGGGCGGGTTCGCCTACCCGGCGATCAACGTCTCCTCCTCCCAGACGATCAACGCGGTGCTGCAGGGGCTGACCGAGGCCGGCAGCGACGGCATCATCCAGGTCACGACGGGCGGCGCCGACTACTTCGCCGGGCACACGGTGAAGAACCGCGCCTCCGGCGCGCTCGCCTTCGCCCGGTTCGCGACCGAGGTCGCGAAGAACTACCCGATCACGGTCGCGCTGCACACCGACCACTGCCCGAAGCCCGCGCTCGAGTCGTTCGTGCTGCCGCTCATCGCCGCGAGCGAGGAGCAGGTGAAGGCCGGCGGGGAGCCGATCTTCCAGTCGCACATGTGGGACGGCTCCGCGGTGCCGCTCGACGAGAACATCGCGATCGCGAAGGACCTCCTGCCCAGGATGAAGGCGATCAACGCGATCCTCGAGGTCGAGATCGGCGTCGTCGGCGGCGAGGAGGACGGCGTCAAGCACGAGGGCACGAACGACGCCCTGTACACGACGCTCGGCGACGTCGAGAAGGTCGTCGACGCGCTCGGCCTCGGCGAGCAGGGGCGCTACATCGCGGCCCTCACCTTCGGCAACGTGCACGGCGTGTACAAGCCGGGCAACGTGAAGCTGCGGCCGGAGCTGCTGGGCGAGATCCAGGCCGGCCTCGCGGACAAGGTCGGGCGCGGTCCGAAGCCGCTCGACCTCGTCTTCCACGGCGGCTCCGGGTCGAGCGACGAGGAGATCGCGCAGGCGGTCGCGAACGGCGTCGTGAAGATGAACATCGACACCGACACGCAGTACGCGTTCACCCGCTCGATCGCCGGGACGATGTTCACGAACTACGACGGCGTGCTCAAGGTCGACGGCGAGGTCGGCAACAAGAAGATCTACGACCCGCGCGCCTGGGGCAAGATCGCCGAGACCGCCATGGCGGCCCGCGTCGTGGAGGCCACGAAGCAGCTCGGCTCCGCCGGGAAGTCGCAGGGCTGAGCACCTTCGTCGTTCAGGAGATTTTCGCCCCGGTCGCGCAGATCTCCTGAACGACGAAGGAGCGGGCGCGGGTCAGGAGCCGGCGGTCAGCTTCGCGGTGAAGGCCGGATCGGCGAGCGCCGCCCCCATCGTGAGCCCGACGGTCAGGACGAGGCAGGCCGCGCCGATGGCGAGCGGGATCCAGAACGCGACCCGGTGGGTGCGGAGGCGCGGCACGCAGACGCCGATCGCGACGACGAGCCCGAGCACGTTGACCGCGATCACGACCCACCCCACGAGCTGCGCGACGGACGCGTCGGGGTAGGGGCCGAGACCCGCCTGCGCGAGCACGGCGTCGAGCAGGGCGGCGTAGTCCCGCGACACCGCGACCGTCCGGGTGACGTCGAGCAGCGCGACCAGGAGCAGGCCGACCGTGACGACCGGGTCCCACGACGGCGCGCGCCGGGGCTGCCCGCTCAGCTGCGGCCGCCGAGCGCCCGCGGGTCCCGGGCGCCGGACGCGTCCCGTCGCAGCTCGCGCGGGAGGGAGAACACCAGGTCCTCCTCCGCCGTCCGCACCTCCTCGACCGAGCCGAAGCCGTTGCCGGCGAGCACGGCCAGCAGGTCCTGCACGAGGCGCTCCGGCACGCTCGCCCCGCTCGTGACCCCGACGGTGGCGGCGCCCTCGAGCCACGCCGGGTCGAGCTCGCTCGCGTCGTCGATGCGGTGCGCCGCTCGCGCGCCGTGGTCGAGGGCGACCTCCACCAGCCGGACCGAGTTGGACGAGTTCGCGCTGCCGACGACCAGCACCACGTCGGCGTCGCGCGCGATCTTCTTCACGGCGACCTGCCGGTTCTGCGTCGCGTAGCAGATGTCGTCGGAGGGCGGATCGGCGAGCTTCGGGAAGCGCGCGCGCAGCCGCCGGACCGTCTCCATCGTCTCGTCCACGGAGAGGGTCGTCTGCGAGAGCCAGACGAGGTTGTCGGGGTCGGCGACCTCGACGGTGTCGGCCTCCTCGGGCGAGCCGACCAGCGTCGTCCGCTCGGGCGCCTCCCCCATCGTGCCCTCGACCTCCTCGTGGCCGTGGTGGCCGATGAGGAGGATCTGCCGGTCGTCGCGCGCGAAGCGCACGGCCTCGCGGTGCACCTTCGTGACGAGCGGGCACGTCGCGTCGATCGCCCGCAGGCCGCGGTCCTCCGCCGCTTGCACGACGGCGGGCGAGACGCCGTGCGCACTGAAGACGACGTGGGCGCCGGAGGGCACCTCGTCGACCTCGTCGACGAACACCGCCCCCTGCTCCTCCAGCCGGGCGACGACGTGCACGTTGTGCACGATCTGCTTGCGCACGTAGACCGGGGACCCGTAGCGCTCGAGCGCCTTCTCCACAGCCACCACGGCACGGTCCACGCCCGCGCAGTAGCCTCGCGGAGCGGCGAGCAGCACGCGCCCCCGGGAGGCGCCCGCGGTACCGATGACGGACCCGTCGACTACCGTGGCGGCCGTCGACGGGCTCCTGGGCAGACCGAGCTCGACCGGGGGGACCACGCGGGGAATTCTAGGAGCGTCATCATGAGCGACGGTGTGGCGACCGCGGAGGCGCCGTGGGGCGTCGGTGTCCTCGGCGACAAGCTGAAGGGCTGGATCGACCGGCTCGGGCAGGTCTGGGTCGAGGGCGAGATCACCCAGTGGGGCGTCCGCGGCGCGAATGTGTACGGCAAGCTCAAGGATCTCGAGCGCGACGTGACGGTGTCGTTCCAGATCTGGTCGAGCGTCCGGGCGAGGCTCCCCGAGGACCTGAAGCAGGGCGACCGCGTCGTCGCGCTCGTGAAGCCCGACTACTGGCTGAAGGCCGGGTCGATCTCGATGCAGGTCTTCCAGATGAAGCACGTGGGCCTCGGCGACCTGCTCGAACGGCTCGAGCTGCTCCGCCGCACCCTCGCCGCGGAGGGCCTGTTCGACCGGTCGCGCAAGCGCCGGCTCCCGTTCCTCCCGAACCGCATCGGGCTGATCACCGGCAAGGACTCGGACGCGGAGAAGGACGTCATCCGCAACGCGCAGCTCCGCTGGCCGAGCGTCGACTTCCGCGTCGTGCACGCGGCGGTGCAGGGCGACCGCACGGTGCCGGAGGTGCTGGCGGCGCTCGCGACGCTCGAGGCGGATCCGGAGGTGGACGTCATCGTGATCGCGCGGGGCGGCGGGGACTTCCAGAACCTGCTCGGCTTCAGCGACGAGCGCCTGCTGCGCGCGGTCGCCGCCGCGACGACCCCGGTCGTGAGCGCCATCGGGCACGACAACGACCGCCCGCTCCTCGACGAGGTCGCGGACCTGCGCGCCTCCACCCCCACGGACGCCGCGAAGCGGGTCGTGCCCGACGTGACCGAGGAGCTGAACGGCGTGATGCAGGCCCGCGGCCGGATCCGCAACCGCGTCACGCAGGCCGTGCGGCAGGAGGTCGACCGGATCCAGTCACTGCGGGCGCGCCGGGTCCTGGCCGACGGCGCGTGGATCGTCGACACGCGTGCGGACGAGCTCACCCGGTGGGCCGCGCGCTCCGCCGAGCTCGTCGACCGCGCGGTCGAGCGCGAGGAGCGGCGGCTCGGCGAGGCCCGCGGGCACCTCCGCGCGCTGTCCCCCCTCCGGACCCTGGAACGCGGCTACGCGATCGTGCTCGGCGGGGACGGCACGGCCCTGCGGCACACGGCTGACGCCCCGGCCGGCACGTCGCTCACCGTCCGCGTCGTGGACGGGGCGATCGCCGCGACGAGCGAGGGCGTCCTCCACAGCGCCGCCGATCGGGCCGAGCCCGTCGGCGCCCGCTCGTAGACTCGAGGCCATGAGCGAGCCCGCCGAGACCGGACTTCCGGACGTCGACACGCTGTCCTACGAGGCGGCCCGCGACGCCCTCATCGCGGTCGTCGACGAGCTCGAGCGGGGCGGCGCGACGCTCGAGCAGTCGCTGGCGCTCTGGGAGCGCGGCGAGGCGCTCGCGACCCGCTGCGAGACCTGGCTGACCGGGGCCCGGGCGCGCCTGGATGCGGCGCGCGCCGAGTCGTGAGCGGCACATCGGACGACGGCTCCGGCCGGATCGTCGCGGAGCTCGGCCGGCCGGAGACGCCGCAGGAGACCGCGGACCGCAAGGCCCGTGACCGCGCGCTGCGCCGGTCGCGGCAGAACTTCCGCAACCTCTTCGCGAGCCTCGCCGCGTGCCTGGGGGTGGTCGTGCTCCTCGTGCTCCTCGTGCCGCGCGGAGGCGGCGTCCAGCAGCCGGCGATCGACGTCCGGTCCGCGGCGGCGCAGTACGGGGACACCGCCGGCCAGCCGATCGTGGCGCCGAAGGTGCCCTCGGACTGGAAGGCGAACGCGGCCGAGCTGCGCGGCTCCGGCGACCAGGCCTCCTGGTACGTCGGGTACGTGATCGACGGGACGGGCTACGCCGGTATCACCGAGGGCCTCCCCGGCGACTCGACGACGATCGACACGGCGCTGCAGGGCGCGAAGCCGACCGGCACGACCACCATCGCCGGCCTGCCCTGGCGCGTCTACGACCGTCGCTCGCTCGGGTCCGACGCCGGCAACGTCGCCTACGGGCTCAGCACGCGGATCGGCAAGGTCGAGCTCGCCGTGTACGGCACGGTGACGCCTGCTCAGGTGCGGCAGCTCGCCGCCGCGGTCGCGGCCGATGCGGCTGCTCGCGGGTTGCAGGGTGCAGGATCGCTTCCGTGACCCGACCTGCGACGGAGGCCTGGCAGCGCCTCGCCCATGGCAACGACCGCTTCATCGCCGGCCTGCCGGAGCACCCGCACCAGGACGCGGGCCGCCGGGCGGAGCTGGCGGAAGGGCAGCGGCCGGTGGCCACGCTGCTCGGCTGCAGCGACTCGCGGGTCGCGGCGGAGGTGCTCTTCGACCAGGGCCTCGGCGACCTGTTCGTGATCCGCAACGCCGGGCAGGTGGCGAGCCCGTCCGCGCTCGCGTCGATCGAGTACGCCGTCGCGGTGCTCGGCGTCCCCCTCGTCGTCGTCCTCGCCCACGACCGATGCGGCGCGGTCCAGGCGGCCATCGACGCCGAGCAGCCGTCGGCGCCGCCCCTCCCGCCGCTGATCGCCGCCCACATCGACCACATCCGACCAGCCGTGCGGGCCGCGGCCGATCCCGGCTCCCGGGCCGTCGGGGAGGCCCACCTCGAGGCGACCGTCGCCTCTCTGCTGGCGCAGTCCGAGCTGCTGGCCGCCGCGGTGGCCGACGGTAGCGTGGACGTCGTCGGCGCCAACTACCGCCTCGCGGAGGGCCGCGTCGAGCGGCGCTTCGCCGTCGGCGAGGGCGCCTGACCCCGCGCCGTCCGATCCCACCACCGGCGAAGGAGCCCCATGACGTCGTTCGACGCCTCCACCGACACCGAGCGCTTCCGCATCGAGCACGACACGATGGGCGAGGTCCGCGTGCCCCGCGACGCGCTCTGGGCCGCCCAGACGCAGCGCGCGGTCGAGAACTTCCCGATCTCCGGCTCCCGGCTCGAGGACGCCCAGATCATCGCGCTCGCCCGGATCAAGCGCGGCGCCGCGATCGTGAACGGCGAGCTGGGCGTGCTGCCCGCGGACGTGGTCGACGCGATCGTGGGCGCCGCCGACGAGATCATCGCGGGCGAGCACCTCGACCAGTTCCCGATCGACGTGTACCAGACCGGCAGCGGCACCTCGTCGAACATGAACATGAACGAGGTGCTCGGCACGCTCGCGTCCCAGCGCCTCGGCCGGACCGTGCACCCGAACGACGAGGTGAACGCCTCCCAGTCGTCGAACGACGTGTTCCCGACCTCGGTGCACCTCGCCGCGACGGAGGCCGTGCAGGGCGTGCTCGTGCCCGCGCTCGAGCACCTCGCGGTCGCGCTCGAGACCAAGGCGACGGCCTGGGCGCAGCTCGTCAAAGCGGGGCGCACCCATCTGATGGACGCGACGCCCGTGACGTTCGGGCAGGAGTTCGGCGGCTACGCCCGCCAGATCCGGCTGGCGCTCGACCGCGTCGCCTCGATGGTCCCCCGGCTCGCGGAGGTGCCGCTCGGCGGCACCGCGACCGGCACGGGCATCAACACGCCGGCCGGGTTCTCGCCGAAGGTGATCGCGATCCTCGCGGAGACGACCGGGCTGCCGATCGTCGAGGCCGCCGATCACTTCGAGGCGCAGGGCGCCAGGGACGGTCTGGTCGAGGCCTCCGGCGTCCTGAAGGTGCTCGCCGTCAGCCTCACGAAGATCTCGAACGACCTGCGCTGGATGGGGTCGGGGCCGAACGCCGGTCTCGGCGAGCTGCACATCCCCGACCTGCAGCCGGGATCCTCGATCATGCCGGGCAAGGTGAACCCGGTCATCCCGGAGGCGACGCTGATGGTCGCCGCCCGCGTCGTGGGTAACGACGCGACGATCACCTGGGCGGGCGCCTCCGGCGTGTTCGAGCTGAACGTCGCGATCCCCGTCATGGGCACCGCGCTGCTCGAATCGGTCCGGCTGCTCGCGGCGGTCTCGCGGCTACTCGCCGACAAGGTGCTCGACGGGCTCGAGGTGAACGAGGAGCGCGCCAGGGCGCTGGCCGAGTCGTCCCCCTCCATCGTCACGAAGCTCAACCGCGCGATCGGCTACGAGGCGGCCGCGAAGGTCGCGAAGTACTCGGTCGCGCAGGGCATCACGGTCCGGGAGGCGGTGATCCGGCTCGGGTTCGTCGAGCGCGGCGAGGTCACGGAGGCGCAGCTCGACACGGCGCTCGACGTCCTGTCGATGACCCGCCCCGGCTGATCCGACGCCCCGTCGATCGAGCGCTCAGGCGAGCGCCACGACCGCCCACGCGGCGAGCAGCATCGGCGGCCCGAACGGCATCCGCGCGCCGAGTCCGCGCCGCGCCAGCACCGCGACCGCCCCGATCCCGCCGGTGGCGAACGCGAGCACGATCCAGAGCGGCGCGCCGCCCGGCACCGTCATCGCCGCGAGCGCGCCGAGCAGCGGCGCGAGCTTCACATCGCCGAAGCCCATGCCGCCCGCGGTGTGCAGCAGGAGGAAGACGAGCCCGCACGCCGCGCCGGCGGTGAGGAGCGGCCAGAGCGACGCCGGCGACACCCACGCGTGCAGGACGGCGGTGAGGAGCACGATGGGGTAGCCGGGCAGCACGATCGCGTCCGGCAGACGGTGCTCCGCGAGGTCGACCGCGACGAGCCGCGGCGTGACGAGCGCGAGCCAGGCGAGCCCGAGGAGCGCGGGCTCCGGACCGACGGCGAGCACGGCGAGGGCCAGCAGCGCGAGCGCAGGCACCGCCTCCGGCAGCGGGACGCGGCGGGCGACGGCGAGCACGACGGCAGGCTAGGGATCCCCGCCGCGGTCCGTCACCGGTTGTCCACAGCGGCCGGATGCGGTCCGCATCGGTGGTCGCCGTCAGGCGCTCAGCGCGCGGACGCAGGCACGGAGCGCGATCCGGAACGCGTCGACCTGCGCTCCGTCGAGCTCGGAGAGCATCCGGTCCTCGACGTCGCGCACCGCCGCACTCGCGCGTCGCAGCTGTGCCTCCCCGGCCTCGGTGAGCCGCACCGGAAGCGCCCGGCCCGATGGCGCCGTCTGCTGTCGGAGGACGAGGCCCTCACGCTCGAGCGACTGCAGCAGGACGTGCATCGACTGCCGCGTCACGAACGCACCGCGGGCCAGCGCCGAGTTCGACAGCCCCGGCCGCTGCGCGAGGAGCTCGAGGCACGAGTAGTGCGTGACGGTCATCCCCAGCGGGTGCAGCACCGCCTCCATCGCGCTCCGCAGCGCGCTCGACGCCTCCTTGAGCAGATAGCCGGGCGACTCCGCGAGCTCGACCAGGCGCACGCGATCCATGTCAGAAGTCTGACATATGCTCTCGATGTCAGAACCCTGACATACGAGAGGAAACCCCATGACGATCACCGGGCCCGACTTCATCGCCCTGCAGGTGCGCGACCTCGAGCGCGCCGCGGCCTTCTACGAGCAGCACCTCGGGCTGACGCGACAGCCCGGTCCTCCGCACGCGGTGGTGTTCGCCACGACGCCCGCGTTCGCGCTCCGCGATCCCGCGCCCGGCACCGACCTCGACGCCGGCAGGCCCGGTCTCGGGGTGGCGCTCTGGCTGCACGCCGACGACGCGCAGGCGCTCCACGATCGCCTCGCGGACGCCCACGTCCCCATCCCGACACCGCCCTTCGACGGCCCGTTCGGGCGCACGTTCACCTTCGAGGACCCGGACGGCTACCTGATCACGATCCACGACCGGGCATGACTCGTTCGCGGATCCGGAAATACTCAGTGACACGCCGCGATTCGCGGCCCCGCACCGGGGTGTCGCCGAGGATCTCCGGATCCGCGAGAGGAGTCCGGATCCGCGAGCGGGCTAGGCGAGCTCGTTCGACTCCAGCAGCTCGGTGACGAGGGCCGCGATGGCGCTCCGCTCCGACCTGGTGAGGGTCACGTGCCCGAACAGCGGATGACCCTTCAGCGTCTCGATGACGCTCGCGACCCCGTCGTGGCGGCCGACGCGGAGGTTGTCGCGCTGCGCGACGTCGTGCGTCAGCACCACGCGCGAGTTCTGCCCGATCCGCGACAGCACCGTGAGCAGCACGTTGCGCTCGAGGGACTGGGCCTCGTCGACGATCACGAACGCGTCGTGCAGGCTGCGGCCGCGGATGTGGGTGAGCGGCAGCACCTCGAGCGTGCCGTTCTCCACGATCTCGTCGATCACGTTCTGCGACACGACCGCGCCGAGCGTGTCGAACACCGCCTGCCCCCACGGGTTCATCTTCTCGGCGGCGTCCCCCGGCAGGTAGCCGAGCTCCTGACCCCCGACCGCGTACAGCGGGCGGAACACCATGATCCGGCGGTGCTGCCGGCGCTCGAGCACCGCCTCGAGCGCCGCGCAGAGCGCGAGGGCGCTCTTGCCGGTGCCGGCGCGGCCGCCGAGCGAGACGATGCCGACCTCCTGGTCGAGCAGCAGGTCGATCGCGAGCCGCTGCTCGGCGCTGCGCCCGTGCAGGCCGAACACGTCCCGGTCGCCGCGGACGAGCCGCAGCTCGCCCTGCTTCACGACGCGCGCGAGGGCGCTGCCGCGGTCGGAGGTGAGCACGACGCCGGTGTTGATCGGCAGGTCGGCGGCCGCGGGCGCCCGCACCTGGTGCTCGTCGTAGAGCGCGTCGAGCGCGGCCGCGTCGAGCGCGAGCTCCGCGACGCCCGTGTAGCCCGTGTCGACCGCCTGCTCCGCGGTGTACTCCTCCGCGGTCAGGCCGATGGAGGCGGCCTTCACCCGCATCGGCAGGTCCTTCGAGACGACCGTGACGTCGAGGCCGTCGTTCGCGAGGTTCTGCGCGACCGCGAGGATCCTGGCGTCGTTGCCGCCGAGCTGCAGGCCGGTCGGCAGCGCGCTCATGTTCGAGTGGTTCAGCTCCACCCGGAGCGACCCGCCGTCGCCGACGGGCACCGGGAAGTCGAGTCGCTCGTGCTGCACCCGCAGCTCGTCGAGGTTCCGGAGGGCCTGCCGCGCGAAGTAGCCGATCTCCGGGTCGTCGCGCTTGCCCTCGAGCTCGGAGATCACCACCACCGGAAGCACGACCGCGTGCTCGGCGAAGCGGAACGGCGCCTTCGGGTCGGACAGCAGCACCGACGTGTCGAGGACGAACGTGCGCGTCCCGGTGTGCACCGTCGATGCGACGGCGGGCTCGGGCGAACGGGCGGACAGCGCCTCAGGCACATGGCCTCTTTCCCCCGCGGGAGTCAGCCGACTCCCCCGGATGTCGTTCTCGCCGGGACCATGCGCGCCTCCTGTCGTCGCGAGCCGCTGGTCACGTCCCGGACCGGGTGAGGTACCCGATGCGCACACCGTACGACACGGGTGTGACGCCCGGATGACGCGCGGAAGACGTGTCGGTTCCGGGCGGATGGCGGCAGGCGACGGGGGTCAGACCTCGGCGCGGGTCGCCTGCTCGGCGAGGAAGCGCACCACCGCGTCGTCGTCGTCCGCGAGCACCGCCGTGGCGGCCGCCTTGACCTCCTCCGGCGCACCGGCGGTCGCGTACGACTCGTCCGCCTCCGCGAAGAGCGGCAGATCGTTCGTGCCGTCCCCGAACGCGACGATGCGGGTGAAGCCATGCTCCTCCGCGATGCGCCGGATGCCCGAGCCCTTCGTCGCGGCCGCGGGCGTCACGTCGAGCACCCCGACGCCGCTCTCGCGGGTGCCGGTCAGCGCCAGCGCGCAGCCGGTGCCCCACGAGATCGCCCGGATCATCCGCGAGAGCCGCCGCACCACCGGGTACTCGCCCCGGATGCTGACGAAGAACCCGCGGTCGTGGTCGACCTCGTCCCAGCCGTCGACGGGCGCGAGCCGCGGGTCGCCCGCGCGGGCCTCCACGAACGCGTCGACCCCGCTCGTCTCGGCGCCGCGCACCCAGCTGACCTTGTCGTCGTCGCCGTCGAGCCAGAACACGAGCGGGGTCACCCCGGCGGCGAGCGCCGCACCGACGAGCGGGGCCAGCGCGCGGGCGTCGAAGTGCTCCCACCACAGCGGCGTGCGGTCGGCGGGGTCGACCGCGGTCGCACCGCTGTAGCCGACGATCGGGAGGGAGAGCGGGAGGTCGCCGAGCGCCGCGAAGGCCGTGCGCGGCGAGCGCGCGGTCGCGACGGTGAACGCGACCCCCTCGGCGAGCAGGCGGGTCAGCGTCGCACGCGCCTCGTCGTGCAGGACGCCGGTCGGGCCGAGGAGGGTGTCGTCGAGGTCGCTGACGAACAGGGTGCGGCCGGCCGCGGTCATCGTCATCGGACCGGCCGCACTGCGGTGGCGTAGGCGGACAGGGCGGCGCGGAGCATGCCGATCGTCTCCTCCGTGGTTCCGGCGTGCGGCGAGAACCGCACGCGTCCGTCCCGGATGGTCACCGAGACGCCGTGGTTGAACAGGGCCGCCGCGAGCGCCGTCAGGCGGTCGGGGAGCGGCTCGACGACGACGATGCCGGCCCGCTCCGCCTCCGGACGCGGCGAGACGACCGGCAGACCGAACTCGTCCGCGAGCGCCAGCACCTTCCCGGCCCGGTCCGCGACGGCCGCGGCGACGGCGGCGGGCCCGGCCTCGGCGAGCTCCTCGAGCGCGGCCGCGAGCCGGGCTGCGGCGATCTGGTCGGGGCGCGACACCTGCATGCCCGCCGCCCCTTCGGCGGCGGGGAGGACTGTGTCGTACGCGAGGTCCGCTCCGGTGCCGCCCTCGCCGGAGAGCACGGGCGTGAGCCGGTTCGCGGCCCGGTCCGAGACGGCGAGGAACGCCGACCCCCAGCCGGCACGGAGCCACTTCTGGCCGCCGCACGCGACGACGTCGGCGGCGGTCCAGGGCAGGTCCACCGCGCCGAGCGCCTGCACGGCGTCCACGATCAGGAGGCGGTCGCCGATCACCTGCCGGATGCCGTCCAGGTCCGCCACGGCCCCGGTGCGCGCGTCCACCGCGCTCACGAGCACCGCCATCGTCGTGCTGGTCAGCGCGTCCCGGATGCCGCCGGGTGTCACGCGGCCGCCGTCGGCCTCGAGCCAGAGCGGCGTGACGGCCTGCATCGCCTCCTCGGCGCGGACCGCCGCGATCGGCAGCGCCGGGTACTCGGCCGGCGACACCAGGAGGCCGCCCGCGAGGCCGTACACGGCCTGCATCACGCCGTGGCCGGTGCTCGGCTGAAACGCGATCTGGTCGGCCCGGAACCCGGTGACGAGCGCCGCGGCGTCGCGCATCCGCTCGACGTTGCGGTCGAGCCGCTCGAGGGCGCCCCACCGGGCTCGGCGGACCAGGTCCTCCTGCGCGGCGGACTCGGCCACCACCGCGGCGGACAGGGGGCCGAAGGCGGCGAAATCGAGGTAGCCAGGGTCCTCGCCGAAGCCGGAGAGGTAGTCGGAGAGGTCGTCCATGGCGAACACCGAGCGTAGCGGCGCGCACGCGCTCCGCGTGCGCGGTCAGGCCCCGTAGCGGCGCTGCCGCTGCGCGTACGAGCGCAGGGCGCGGAGGAAGTCGACCTCCCGCAGGTCGGGGCCGAGCGCCTCCACGAAGTAGAACTCGCTGTGCGCGCTCTGCCACAGCATGAAGTCGGAGAGCCGCTGCTCCCCCGAGGTGCGGATCACGAGATCCGGGTCCGGCTGGCCGCCGGTCCAGAGATGCGCGGCGATGCGCTCCGGATCGAGCCGCTCGGAGAGGTCGCCGAGGCTGCCGCCCGCCGCGGCGTGCTCGGCGACGATGCTGCGCATCGCGTGCGCGATCTCGGAGCGGCCGCCGTACCCGACCGCGAGGTTGATGTGCAGACCGGTCCGGCCGGCGCCCTGCGCCTGAGCGGTCCGGAGGGCCTGCAGCAGCGACTCCGGCAGCCCCTCGGTGGTGCCCACGTGCTGCACGCGCCAGCGGGTCGACAGGTCGAGCGCGAGCGTGCCGATGATGTCGAACAGGGCGCTCAGCTCGTCGCCGGTGCGGCCGACGAGGTTGTCGCTCGACAGCAGGTAGAAGGTCACGTGCGGGATGCCCAACGACTCGACCCAGCCGGCGAACTCGATGAGCTTGTCGGCGCCGGCCCGGTGCCCGTGCTCGGCGGACTCGAGCCCCGCCAGCTTCGCCCACCGCCGGTTGCCGTCGAGGATCATCGCCACGTGCTTCGGCAGCGGCGCGGATGCGAGACCGTGCCGCAGGCGCCGCTGGTACACGGCGTAGAACGGGCGACGCAGCACGGCGATCGCCCGGCGCACGCCCACGCCTCTTCCCCGCACCCGGCAACCGTACGCCTGGACCCGCGCACTACCCTGCCTCCATGCGGGACGCCACCGACCAGCAGCGCGCCTCCTCCTCTGCAGCAGCGGGGCGGGACGGCGCCGCCGAGCCGCCGCACCTGCCGCTGCTCGAGGAGTCGGGCGACGTCGCGCACCTCGAGCGGAAGCCGACCTGGCGCGGCTGGATCCACGCGATCACCGCCCCGATCGCCGCGGTCGCCGGGCTCGTCCTCGTCGCCCTCGCGAACGGGCAGGAGGCGCGGTGGGCGTGCGTCGTGTTCGCGCTGACGTCGATCCTGCTGTTCGGCAACTCCGCGCTGTACCACCGCATCGACTGGTCGCCGAAGGTCAAGCTCGCGCTGAAGCGCGTGGACCACGCGAACATCTTCCTGCTCATCGCCGGCACCTACACGCCGCTGTCGCTCCTGGCGCTGCCGCCCGCGCAGGGCGTCGTGCTGCTGTCCGTCGTGTGGGCCGGCGCCCTGATCGGGATCCTGTTCCGCGTGTTCTGGGTCGGTGCGCCGCGCTGGCTGTACGTGCCGATCTACCTCGCGCTCGGCTGGGCGGCGGTGATCTACTTCGTCCCGCTGTACCAGGCGAACGCCGCGATGATGGTGCTCGTGGCGGTCGGCGGCCTGCTCTACTCGGCCGGCGCGGTGGTGTACGGCCTGAAGCGCCCGAACCCGTTCCCCGGCCGGTTCGGCTTCCACGAGCTGTTCCACACCTGCACGGTGCTCGCGTTCCTCTGCCACTGGACGGCGACGCTGCTCATCGCGCTGCATCCCCTCGGCTGAGGGCTCCGACTCGGCTGAGGGCTCCGGCTCGGCCGACGATCAGGCGTCGGGTGTGCGCTCCTGCTCGCGGCGCTCGGCGAGCTCGCCGCGGTAGCGGACCCGGCGGATCCTGCGCGTCATGTCGACGATGAGCGCGACCGTCGCCAGGGTCACCAGGAGGATCGCGAGGAACCCGACGACGCCGGGCGTCACCGCGTTCTCGTTGACGGTGACGGGGGCGGGCGACGGCGTCGAGGCCATCAGCAGCAGGTGCACGTCCCCTCCTCGAGTAGCGTGTGGGACCGCACGAATGTACTTCACGAGCCGGTGGGAGGACGCGTGAGCACGCGCACCACGACGCTCGACGAGCGCTACGGCCGCACCCCGTCGAGGCGCAGGCGCGGCAGGATCGGCGCGGTCGTCGCCGGCGCCGCCGTGCTCGTCGCGGTCGCCGTGTGGGCGGTGTGGACGGGTGTCGGCGGTGCCACGAACGCGCTCGACGTGACGACGACGGGCGTGAACATCGTCTCCGACGAGGCCACGGACGTGCAGTGGCTCGTCACCGGCCGGTCGGGGCAGCGGCTCGTCTGCGCGATCGAGGCGACCGACTCCGGCGGCTCCGTCGTCGGTCTCGTGGAGGTCGTCGTGCCGGCCACCGGGCAGGTGAACCGCAGCGGCGCCACCACGGTCCGGACCGTCCGGCGGGCGTCGAACGGCTTGATCGAGTCCTGCAGGGACGCCTAAACTCCCCCATCCGCGTTCGCCGCGGGGCCCGACGTCGTGCGCGCGGCCCGCGGATGCAGCGTCGGCGGCCCCCGATGCCGCCCGGCCGCGCGGATCACGCGAAGCGAGACGAGGAACCGTCATGTCCAACCCCACCGCCGTCACCTGGCTCACGCAGGAGGCGTACGACCGCCTGACCGCCGAGCTCGAGGAGCTGTCCGGCCCGGGTCGCACCGAGATCGCGAAGCGCATCGAGCAGGCGCGCGAGGAGGGCGACCTCAAGGAGAACGGCGGCTACCACGCCGCCAAGGAGGAGCAGGGCAAGATCGAGGCGCGGATCCGGCAGCTGACGGTGCTGCTGCGCAACGCCGAGGTCGGCCAGGCCGCCGGCGCCTCCGACGAGGTCGCCGCCGGGAACGTGGTCACCGCCTCCGTCGGCGGCAACGAGATGCGCTTCCTGCTCGGCAGCCGCGAGATCGCGGGCGACTCGGGGCTCGACGTGTACAGCGAGAGCAGCCCGCTCGGGACCGCGATCCTCGGCGCGAAGGTCGGCGACACCGTGACCTACACGGCCCCGAACGGCCGCGCCATCGAGGTGCGGATCGAGCAGGTCGAGGCCTACACCGGCTGACGCGCGTCAGCTCGCGATGACCCGCGGCTGGTACCCGGCCTGCTCCAGGCGGCCGAGCAGCGCCGCCTGGTGGGCCCGGCCCCGCGTCTCCACGCTGATGTCGATCTGGACCTCGCTGATCTGCGTGCCGGTGCCGTGGCGGGTGTGCAGCACCTCGACCACGTTCGCGTTCGCCTCCGCGATCAGCGCGGAGATCACCGCGAGCTGACCGGGCCGGTCCGGCAGGCCGATCCGGAGGGTCATGTAGCGGTCGGAGGCGATGAGCCCGCGGCTGATCACCCGCTCCATCATGAGCGGGTCGATGTTGCCGCCCGAGAGCACGACGACGGTGCGCCCCGGTTCGCGGATCCGCCCGGACAGCAGCGCGGCCACGCCGACCGCACCGGCGGGCTCCACCACGAGCTTCGCCCGCTCGAGGAGCACGAGGAGCGCGCTCGCCGTCTCGTCGTCGGAGACGGTGACGACCTCGTCGACCAGGTCCCGCACGATCTCGAACGTGAGGCGCCCGGGGGTGCCGACCGCGATGCCGTCCGCGATGGTCGGGCTGGTGCGCACCGTGCGCACCTCCCCGGCCGCCAGGGACGGCGGGAACGCGGCCGCGTTCTCCGCCTGCACGCCCACGATCCGCACGCCGGGGGCGAGCTGCTTGAGCGCGGCGGCGACGCCGGAGATCAGGCCGCCCCCGCCGATCGGCACGACGACCGTCTCGACGTCGGGCACGTCCTCGAGGATCTCAAGCCCGACCGTGCCCTGACCGGCGATCACGTCCGGGTGGTCGAACGGCGGGATGAACACCGCGCCGTGCTCCTCCGCGTACCGCTTCGCGGCCGCGAGGGACTGGTCGACCACGTCGCCCACGAGCTCGACGTCCGCGCCGTAGTCGCGGGTCGCCTCGAGCTTCGGGAGGGCGACGCCGTTCGGCATGAAGATCGTCGCCGGGATCCCGAGCTGCCGCGCCGCGAACGCGACGCCCTGGGCGTGGTTGCCCGCGGACGCCGCGACGACGCCGCGCGCGCGCTCCTCCGGGGTGAGCCGCGACAGCCGGTACGAGGCCCCGCGGATCTTGTACGACCCGGTGCGCTGCAGGTTCTCGCACTTCAGGTGCACCGGCGCTCCGGTCACGGAGGCGAGGAAGCGGGAGTGCTCCATCGGGGTCCTCGCGGCGAGCGGCGCCAGCACGCGCGCCGCGTCCCGGATCCGGTCGATCGACGGCACCGCGGCGGGGTGCACCGCGTCGGACACCGCCGCGGCGGCCTCCGGCGTGGTCGCGATCGTGCTCTCGGTGTCAGACAACGGTGGTCACGTCCTCGGGCTCGGCCGCGCGCCGGCGACGGCGCCGCGCACCGCGGCCGCCCTGCTCCGGTTCGCGCGGCAGGGGTTCGGTGGGCGGCGCCTGCGCGCCCTTCCATGCTCCTGCGGCGATGTACTTCACGGCGGAGTTCGCGGCCGCAGCGATCGGCACGGCGAACACCGCGCCGCCGATGCCGCCGATGATCGACCCGGAGCTCACGACGAGCACGACCGCGACGGGGTGGAGGCGCACGGCCGTGCCCATGAGCAGCGGCTGGAGCACGTGGGACTCCAGCTGGTTCACCCCGATCACGCCCGCGAGCATCACCACCGCGGGGACCGGGCCCGCGTACACGAGCGCCACGAGCACCGCGAGGCCGCCCGTGACGATCGCGCCGACGAAGGGGATGAAGGCGGCGAGGAACACGAGGACCGCGATGGGCACGACGAACGGCAGCCCGAGCAGCAGCGCGACGAGCCCGATCCCGACCGCGTCGATGAGCGCGACCACGATCTGCACCCGCACGTACTGGCCGACCGACCGCCACGCGGCCTTGCCGCCGCCGTCCACCGCCGCCCGGGCGCGCTTCGGCGCGAGCCGGGTGAGCCAGCGCCACACCCCGGCGCCGTCGATGAGGAAGAACAGCGTGAGGAAGAGGGAGAGCAGGAGGCCGACGGCGATGTCCCCGACCGTGGACGCGCCCGTGAGCGCACCGGAGAGGATCGTGCTCGCGTTCGACTGCACCCACTTCGTCGCCGACGTGATCGCGTCGTCGACGTTGGCCTCGGAGATGCCGAGCGGCGAGCTGCTGAGGAAGGACAGCAGCGACCGGTAGGCGCTCATCGTGCGCGCCTGGATGTCGCCCAGGCCGGAGCGGACGGTCAGCGTCACGAGGGTGATCAGCCCGGCGACGACCACGAGCAGGGTCAGGAACGTGACGACGACGGCGAGGCCCTTGGGCCAGCGGTGCCGGATCAGCCAGTTCTTCATCGGGTTGATCAGCCCGGTCACGAGCACCGCCACGAGCACGGGGATGACCACGATGTGCAGCAGGATGACGAGGTAGATCGCGACGCCCGCGAGCACCAGCACGCCGACGAGCGGCCACGACCAGGCGCCCGCGATGCGCACGGCGACGGGCACCGCGCGGGCGACGCGGTCCTCCGCGACCTCCGAGTCGTCGACGCGCTTGCCCATCCGGCGATTCTAGGGAGCCGCTGCACGCCTCCTGGATCGGTGGCCCGACTCGGGATGCGCGAGGCGTCGGAGGACGTCGGTACGGTCGCGGGATGGAGGTGCTGAGCCCGCGGGAGGCCCGCCGCATCGCGCTCGCCGCGCAGGGCTTCGGGCGCGCGCACCCGCCGACGGCCGGCCGGAGCCGCATCGAGGCGGTGCTGCGGCGGCTGCACCTGCTGCAGATCGACTCGGTGAACGTCTTCGAGCGCAGCCACTACCTCCCCGTCCTCGCGAGGATCGGGCCGTACGACCGGACGCTGCTCGACCGTCTGCTCCTCGACCCCGCTGGGGAGCGCGCGGAGTACTGGGCGCACGAGGCGGCGTTCATCCCGAAGACCGATCTCGGGCTGTTCGCCTTCCGGATGGCCGCGTTCCGGGTCAAGTACGCGGACGCGCTCGAGCAGCACGCCGCGCTCGGTCGCGCGCTGCTCGCCGAGATCGCGGACCGCGGCCCGCTCGCCGCGAGCGAGATCGAGCAGCGGCCGAGCGTCCGGCAGGGCCCGTGGTGGGGCTGGTCGGACACGAAGCGGACGCTCGAGCTGCTCTTCCGCGCCGGCGACCTCGTGAGCGGCGGCCGGAAGGGCTTCGAGCGACGGTACGCCCTGCCCGAGCAGGTGCTCGCCGCGCCGATCGCGCCGGTGCCGAAGGGCGCCGCGGTCCGCGAGCTCGTGCGGCGGGCGGCCCTCGCGCACGGCGTCGCGGCGCTGCCGGACCTCGCCGACTACTACCGGCTCCGGTCGGACGACACCGCCGCGGCGGTGCAGGAGCTCGAGGACGCGGGCGAGCTCGTGCCGGTGTCGGTGGCCGGGTGGCAGCGGGCCGACGGGAGGCCGCTCAAGGCGTGGCGGCACATTGACGCGCGACCGCCGTCACGGCTGCGGGCGACGGCGGTGCTGTCGCCGTTCGACCCCGTCGTGTGGCAGCGGGACCGCGCGCTGCGGCTCTTCGGCTTCCACTACCGGATCTCGATCTACACGCCCGCGGCGCAGCGGGTGCACGGCTACTACGTGCTCCCGGTGCTCGTCGACGACCGGCTCGTCGGCCGGGTGGACCTGAAGGCGGACCGGCGGGCAGGGCGGCTGCTCGTCCAGGCCGCCTGGTCGGAGGCGGACGCCCCAGCGGGCGTCGCGGAGCGGCTCGTGCCCGTGCTGCGGGACGCCGCGCGCTGGCAGGGGCTCGAGTCGATCGAGGTCGCGGGCGCAGGGGATCTCGCGCCCGCGCTCGCCGGCGCCCTCCGCGGCTGACGCGGCCCGTCAGCGCGGCGGGAGGCGCTCGACCGCGGCCAGCACCTCCTGGACGGCGACCGCCGCGATCGCGGGGTCGGGTTCGTCCGCGAAGGCGTCGCCGCGCCGGGCCGTCGCGTGCGTGAGCGCGATGTGCGGGCCCGGCGGCGGCCCCCAGCGCTCGGGACCGACCGGGCCGAAGAGCACCACGGAGGGGGTGCGGTAGGCGGAGGCGACGTGCCCAGCACCCGTGTCGGCGGTGACGACGAGCCCCGCGTCCGCGAGCAGCGCGACGAAGCCGGGGAGCGACGTGCGGCCCGCGAGCACCCGCGAGGCTGGGATGCCCGCGAGCGCGGCGACCTCGAGCGCCCGGTCGCGCTCCCCCTCGCTGCCGGAGAACACGACCTCCGCGCCGCGCGCGGCGAGGGCGCGGGCGACCGCGGCGAAACGATCGACGGGCCACGCGCGGGAGCGGAACGCGGCACCGACATGCAGGACGGCCGCCCCGGGCGCGGGGGACGCCTCAGCCGGGCGCGCGATCCGCACCGCTGCCGGGTCGCCGGGCATCCCGAAGGCGCCGGTGAGCCGGGTCCAGCGCACCCGCTCGTGCAGCGCCTCCGTCCACCGCGGACCGGCTTCGCCGGGACGCAGGGCGTGCCGGACCGTCAGCCGCGCACCGAGCGCGTCGACGATCGCCGCCGACTCGGGTCCGCCGCCGTGCAGGTTCACGGCCACGTCCACGGCGCCGGGATCGAACGGCAGCGGCGCCGCGAGCCCCTCCGCCGGGACGAGCGCGTCCACGGCGTCGATGAGCTCCACGACCGGCGCGAGCCAGCCGGAGGTCGCGAGCACCAGCCGATGGTCGGGGAGCGCGCGCCGGACCGCCCGGAGCGCGGGCACCGCGACCAGCAGATCGCCGAGCTGCAGCGCCCGGAACGCCACCGCGAGCGGCGCACCAGCCGCCCTCCGTGCTCCCGCCACGTTGCCATTCATCCAGGTGCGGCTCGGCGTCCGCCGAGTGGGTGCTCAGGGAGCGCGCGGGGGTGCCCGGTACAGATAGGAGGGATGCCCTCTCCACTGCCCGCGGCCGTGCTCTTCGATCGCGACGGCACCCTCGTCGTCGACGTGCCGTACAACGGCGACCCCGACCGGGTCCGCCCGATGCCCGGCGCCGTCGAGGCCGTCGCGGCCGTGCGGGCCGCCGGCGTGCCGGTCGGCGTGGTCTCGAACCAGTCGGGGATCGCCCGCGGCATCGTCACCCGGGCGCAGGTCGACGCCGTCAACGCCCGCGTCGACGCGCTGTTCGGCGGGTTCGCCACCTGGCAGATCTGCCCGCACGGGCCCGCGGACGGCTGCGCGTGCCGCAAACCCGCCCCCGGCATGGTGCGGTGGGCGGCGGAGGCGCTCGGGGTGGCACCGGAGGCGGTGGTCGTCATCGGCGACATCGGGGCGGACGTCGGTGCCGCGCACGCCGCGGGTGCCACCGCGGTGCTGGTGCCGACGCCGGTGACCCGGCAGGAGGAGGTGTGGGCCGCCCAGGCGGTCGCGCCGGATCTGCAGGCCGCCGTGCGGATGGCCCTCGCCGGGGAGGCCGCGTGAGACGGGTGCTCGTCGCCCGGCTGGACAGCATGGGCGACGTGCTCGTGAGCGGCCCCGCGATCCGGGCCGTCGCCGGCGCCGCCGAGGTCGTGCTGCTCGCGGGACCGCAGGGCGCCCCGGCCGCGCGCCTGCTGCCTGGCGTGGCCGAGGTGCGGGTGCTCGCCGCCCCCTGGATCACGCCGACGGACCGCCCGGTCGACGCGGGCCTCGCGGCGGAGGTCGCCCGCATCGTCCGGGAGACCGGGGTCGAGGAGGCCGTCGTGCTCACCTCGTTCCACCAGTCGCCGCTGCCGCTCGCGCTGCTGCTGCGCCTCGCCGGCGTGCGGCGGATCACCGGCGCGTCCGTCGATGCGGCGGGGGGCCTGCTCGACGTGCGGCTGATCCCGGGCGAGACGCTCCCGGAGGAGCTCCCCGAGCCGATCCGCGCGCTGCGCATCGCGGCGGCGGCCGGATACGCGCTCCCGGACGGCGACGACCGGCTCGCGGTCCTCCTCCCGGACCGCCCCGGGTCGGCCGGCGCCCCGCCCTACCTGGTGGTGCACCCGGGCGCCGCGGTGCCTGCGCGGGCCTACCCGGCCGAGCGGTGCGCCGAGGTCGTGTCCCTGCTCAGCGCCCGCGGCCACCGCGTGCTCGTCACCGGCGGCCCGGACGAGCGGGACCTCACCGCGCGGGTCGCGGGCGACACCGGCGTCGATCTCGGCGGCGCGCTCGGGCTCGGGGAGCTCGGCGCGGTGCTCCGCGACGCCGGCGTGGTCGTGGCCGGCAACACCGGCCCCGCACACCTCGCCGCGGCCGCGGGCACCCCGGTGGTGAGCCTGTTCGCCCCCGTCGTGCCCGCCGTGCGGTGGGCCCCGTGGGGCGTGCCGGTGGCGCTGCTCGGCGACCAGGAGGCGGCGTGCCGCGGTTCTCGCGCCCGCGTGTGCCCGATCCCCGGGCACCCCTGCCTCGCCTCCGTCTCCCCCGCCGCGGTCGTCGAGGCCGCGGAGCGACTGCTCGAGGGGGCCGCATGAGGATCCTGCTCTGGCACGTGCACGGCGGCTGGACCGACGCGTTCGTGCACGGCGCCCACGACTACCTGCTGCCGACCACGCCCGCGCGGGACGGGTGGGGGCTCGGCCTCGGCGGCCGTGACTGGCCGGCCCGCGAGGTCGCCCCGGAGGCGATCCGGGACGAGGACGTCGACGTCGTCGTGCTGCAGCGCCCCGAGGAGCTCGCCGAGGCGGAGCGGCTGACGGGCAGGCGCATCGGGGTGGACCTGCCCGCGATCTACCTGGAGCACAACACCCCGAAGGGCGACGTGCCGTTCTCGGTCCATCCGATGGCGGACCGCGGCGACCTGCTGCTCGTGCACGTCACGCACACGAACGCGCTGCTCTGGGACACCGGCCGGACGCGCACCCGGGTGATCGAGCACGGCGTGCGCGACCCCGGCCTCCGGTACACCGGCGAGCGGGAGCGCCTGGCCGCCGTGATCAACGAACCGGTGCGCCGCTGGCGGGTGACCGGCACCGACCTGCTGCCGCGCTTCGCCGAGGCGGCGCCCGTCGATGTGTTCGGCATGGGGACGGAGCTGCTGGCCGGCGCCTTCGACGGCACCCCCGCGGTGCACGGGCTCGGCGACGTGCGGCCCGCGCCGATGCACGCCGCGCTCGCCGAACGGCGGGCCTACCTCCACCCGCACCGGTGGACGTCGCTCGGGCTCTCGCTGATCGAGGCGATGCAGCTCGGGATGCCGGTGATCGCCCTCGCCGCCACCGAGGCGCCCCGGGCCGTGCCGCCCGAGGCGGGCGCGATCTCGGCCGACGTCGACCAGCTGGTCCGTGCGGCGAGGCGCCTGCTCGCCGACCCGGAGGAGGCCGCCAGGCGCGGCGCGATCGCCCGGGAAGCGGCGCTCGAGCGCTACGGACTCGGCCGGTTCCTCGCCGACTGGGACGAGGTCCTCGAGGAGCGGGTAGCACAGACGGGCCGATCGCGACAGGGGATTGTGCCTTTCAGCGAGCACCTGGGAGAAGAGCCACGATGAGAATCGCACTCGTATCCGAGCACGCCAGCCCGTTGGCGGTCCTCGGCGGGGTCGACGCGGGCGGTCAGAACGTCCACGTCGCCGCGCTCGCGACCGCCCTCGGCGCCGAGGGGCACGTCGTCGACGTGTACACGCGCCGCGACGACCCGCACCTGCAGGACCGCATCCCGTTCGCGCCGAACGTCACGGTCGTGCCGGTCACGGCGGGGCCCGCGGCGGTCGTGCCGAAGGACGACCTGCTGCCGCTCATGGGCGAGTTCGCGGACCGGCTGACGGAGGCGTGGCTCGCCGACCGCCCGGACGTGGTGCACGGCCACTTCTGGATGTCGGGCCTCGCCGCACTCGACGCGGCCGGCCGGGTGGATCTGGAGCTCGGCGACCACCTGCCGGTCGCGCAGACGTTCCACGCCCTCGGCGTCGTGAAGCGGCGGCAGCAGGGCGCGCGCGACACCTCCCCCGCCGCGAGGGCGTTCCTCGAGCCCTCCGTCGCCCGCCGTGCCGACGTCGTGATCGCCACCTGCTCGGACGAGGCGTTCGAGCTCAAGGGGTTCGGGGTGCCGCCCGCCCGCATGGCCGTGGTGCCGTGCGGGGTGGACGCGCTGCACTTCTCGCCGGAGGGGGACGTCGCGCCGCGCACCGAGCGCCTCCGGCTCCTGACCGTGAGCCGCCTGGTGCCGCGCAAGGGCGTCGGCAACGCGATCGAGGCCCTCGGCCACCTCGTGCGCCGCGGCGTCGACGCGGAGCTCGTGATCGTGGGCGGCGCGGGCGATGCGGACCACCTCGAGGACGAGCCGGAGATCGAGCGGCTGCAGCGGATCGTCGCCGAGCAGGGCCTGCAGGACCGCGTGGTGCTCGCGGGCAGCATCGAGCACGACGACCTGCCCGCCTGGTACCGCAGCGCCGATGTCGTGGTGTGCGCGCCCTGGTACGAGCCGTTCGGGATCGTGCCGCTCGAGGCCATGGCCTGCGGGCGGCCGGTCGTCGCGACGCGCGTCGGCGGGCTCATCGACACGGTCGTCGAGGACAGCACCGGGCTGCACGTGCCGCCGCGCGACCCGGAGGCGCTCGCGGACGCCCTCGAGGGGCTCCTCGGGGACCCCGAGCGCCGCCGCCGCTACGGCGAGAACGGCCGGCGCCGCGCAGCGACCCGGTACACGTGGAGGAGGATCGGCTCCGACACCGCCCGCACCTACGAGCGGCTGACCGCGCGGGCCGGTGTCGCCGAACGGAGGACCTCAGGCGCATGACCAGCACCGGAACGACCACCGACGCGGTGGCCGTCGCGCAGCGGCACGTGGCGGCGCTGCGCCCCACGCTCGACGCGCTCGCGGACGAGTCCGACCGGCTCGCCCGCTGGGGCGCGCTGCTCGCCGACCGGCTGCTCGACGGCGGCCGGCTGCTCGCGGCCGGCAACGGCGGCTCGGCGGCGGAGGCCCAGCACCTCACCGCGGAGTTCGTCGGCCGGTTCGACGGCGACCGGCGCGCGTTCAGCGCGATCGCGCTGCACGGGGACGCGTCGGCGATCACCGCGATCGCGAACGACTACGGCTACGCGGAGTCGTTCGCGCGGCAGGTCACCGCGCACGCCCGGCCGGGTGACGTGCTCGTGCTGCTGTCGACGAGCGGCACGAGCGCGAACCTCGTGCGCGCGGCGGAGGCCGGCCTCGATGCCGGCGCGACCGTCTGGGCGATGACCGGACCGGGCCCGAACCCGCTTGCGGCCGCGGTCGACGACGCGCTCACCCTGCCAGGGGTCGGCGCGAACGTGCAGGAGGCGCAGCTCGTCGCCGTCCACGCGCTCTGCCGCGTGTTCGACGCGATCGTGCGCGAGCGGATCGGCGAAACCCGATGAGGGCCGTCGTGGTCGGCGACCTGCTGCTCGACGTCGACGTCGAGGGCGAGGTCGAACGGCTCACGCCGTACGCGCCGGTGCCGGTGCTCGACGTCGTGTCCGAGACGAGGCGCGCCGGCGGCGCCGGGCTGGTCGCGACGCTGCTGCGCCGCGACGGCCACGACGTGACGCTCGTGACCGCGCTCGCGGACGACGCGCGGGCCCTCGACCTGCCCCCGCTGCTCGACGGCATCGGCCTCGTCGCCGGCCGCTCCCCCTCCCCCACGGTCGTCAAGACGCGGATCCGGAGCCGTGAGCAGCCGATCGTCCGCATCGACGAGGGCTCGGGCGGTGCGGAGGCGCCGGAGGTGACCGCCGCGATGCTCGACGCGGTCGCCGGCGCGGAGCTCGTCGTCGTCGCCGACTACGGCCGCCGGCTGCTCGAGCAGCCGGCGCTGCGCGACGCGATCCGGGCGGCCGCGGCCCGAGTCCCGGTCGTCTGGGACCCGCACCCGAAGGGCGCGCAGCCGGTGCCCGGCGTCGTCGTCACGCCGAACCTGGGCGAGGCGCGCGGGTTCTCCGGCGTCGAGGGCCACGGCGTCCCGTTCGCCGACGAGGCCGCCGTGCGGCTGCTCACGGACTGGGGCTGCGCGGGCGTCGTCGTCACCATGGGGTCGCGGGGCGCGCTGCTCCGCACCTCCGCGACGGGCCTGCCGCTCGTCGCCGCGGCGCCAGAGGTGCGCGAGGCCGACGTGAACGGGGCGGGCGACCGCTTCGCCTCCGCGCTCGCGGTCGCGCTCGGCTCGGGCGCGACGCCGAGCGACGCGGTGCAGCACGCGGTGCGCGCGACCGCCGCGTTCCTCGCCGAGGGCGGGGTCGCCCGGCTCGACGCCCCGCCGGCGGTGCCCTTGAGGACCCCCGACCTCGACGCGCTGGCCGTCGTCGAGCGCGTGCGGGCCGCGGGCGGCACGGTCGTCGCGACCGGCGGCTGCTTCGACCTGATCCACGCCGGGCATGCGAAGACCCTCTCCGCCGCCCGCGCGCTCGGCGACTGCCTGATCGTGCTGCTCAACTCCGACGACTCCGTGCGGCGGCTGAAGGGGCCCGAGCGCCCGCTCATGACGGAGGGCGACCGCGCCGACCTGCTCGGCGCGCTCGAGGTCGTCGACGGGGTCGTGGTGTTCACCGAGGACACCCCCGTCGAGGCGATCCGGCGCGTGCGACCCGACATCTGGGTCAAGGGCGGCGACTACTCGGCCGCGGACCTGCCCGAAGCGGCGGTCATCGCGGAATGGGGTGGTCGGGCGGTCACCGTGCCGTTCGTGCCCGGACGCTCGACGACCCGCCTCGCCGCCGCGATCCAGCGCGTGTCCTGACCGCGCTTCCCCCCTGATCACGACCACCGGAAGGATCCCCATGCCCATCGCATCCACGACCCCCACCCCCGTCGGCCGCACGCTCATCTCCGGGGGCGCCTCCGGCCTCGGGCTCGCGGTCGCCGACGCGGTCGCCGCGGCGGGCGGCACCCCGATCGTCGTCGACCTCGCGGTCGAGGGCTGCCCCTACCCCGCGTACCAGGGCGACGTCACCGACACCCGCGCGATCGAGGCGCTCGTCGCGCGCATCGCCGAGGAGCACGGCGGCCTCGACGCCGTCGTCACCGCGGCCGGCATCGACAAGCCCGGCCGGCTCGACGAGATCCCGGGCGACGTGTGGGAGCGCGTCGTCGCCGTGAACCTGCTCGGCACCGCGGCCGTCGTGCGGGCGGCGCTCCCCGCGCTCTACGCGACGCACGGGCGCGTCGTGACGGTCTCCTCCTCCCTCGGCGTGCACGCGGTGTCCGACGCGACGGCGTACTCCGCCTCGAAGTTCGGGGTGATCGGCTTCAGCCGGTCCCTCGCGGCGGAGACGCGCGGGCAGATCGGCGTCACGACGCTCATCCCCGCCGGCATGAAGACCCGCTTCTTCGACGGCAGGACCGCGCAGTACGCGCCCGGCGAGGACGCGAACCTCAACGACCCGGCGAACGTCGCGGCCGCGGTGGTGTTCGCGCTGCAGAGCCCGCGCGGCTCCGAGATCCGCGAGATCTCGGTCATGCACGAGGAGGAGCCCAGCTGGCCCTGAGCGCCCCCGGGTGCTCCCCCTCCTGGAGCACGTCAGCAGGCTGACCGCGCTTCGGCAGGCCGAGGAGCCCCTCCTCGGCCTGCCGAAGTGAATGGAGCCTGCTCAGGTGCTCGGACGCGAGCGCGGAGGACGGGCGTCAGCCCTCGACGACGACCGCCGCGGAGGGGCGCACCCGCTGCGCTCGCCAGACGAAGAACCCGGCGAGCGTGAACCCGCCGTAGACGACGTACATGAGCCCGGAGGCGTAGTAGCCGGCGGAGAACAGCAAGGGCACCCCGACCACGTCGACGGCGACCCAGATGAGCCAGAACTCGACCCAGCCCTTCGCCATCCCGTAGGTCGCGAGCAGGGAGCCGACGAAGATCCACGCGTCGCTCCACACCGGCTGGTACGACCCGAGCGCGGTGAACAGCGGGGTGAGCACGGCGGTGCCGCCGACCATGCCGACGACGAGCAGGGCGCGGGTGCGCCACGACGCCCAGTGCGGCTCGATCGTCGTCGCGGTCTCGCCCCGGCGACGGGTCCAGCGGTACCAGCCGTAGATGCTCACCACGATGAACATCACCTGCCGACCCGCCTGCCCGAGCAGGTTCACCGGGTTCGGGGTCCCGAACACGGCGCCGAGGAAGACGGTGAACAGCATCGCGTTGCCGACGATGCCGACGGGCCACGCCCACACCTTCCGCCGCATGCCGCCGAGGGCGGACAGCAGGCCGAAGAGGTTCCCGAGCACCTCACGCCAGAGCAGCGTCTGCGAGCCGATGTGGATCTGCGCATCGAAGAGCCACTGCACGATGTTCACGCTGGAGGAGCGTACGGGGCTGCCGGGGAATTCCCGGGCCGTGCCGGCGCCCCCAGGCGACCCGCCGGGGAGCCTCCGTCCACTCCAAGGCACCCTGCCTAGCCTGCGGAAATGCTCCTCCAAGCAGCGTTGAACGGACGTCGGACCCGGGTGGAGCACGGCGCGGTGCCGATCTCGCCCGCGGAGCTGCAGGCCGACGCGATCGCGTGCGAGGACGCGGGCGCGCACGCCTTCCACGTCCATCCGCGTGACACGACCGGCACCGAACGGCTCGATCCGGAGTGGGTCGACCTCGCGGCGAACGCGGTGCACGACGTGAGCCGGTGGCCGGTCAGCGTCACCACCGGCGCGTGGATCGAGGGCGAGCAGCGCCGTCGGGTGGCGCTGCTGACGAGGTGGACGGGCCCGGACTCGGCGAGCGTGAACCTCTCGGAGGAGGACGCGCTCGACACGATGCGCGCGCTCATGGGTGCGGGGATCCGGGTGGAGGCCGGCGTCTGGACCGCGGAGGACGCCGAGCTGCTCGCCCGCAGCGGCCTGACGGACCGGATCGAACGGGTGCTGGTCGAACTGGTCGACGTCCCACCCTCTGACGTCGACGCGGTGACGACCGAGATCCACGGGATCCTCGACCACGCCGATGTGCGCGCCCCGCGGCTGCAGCACGGCGAGGACGCGAACACCTGGATCGCGCTCGAGGACGCGGTGCGGCGCGGGCTCGACACCCGGATCGGCCTCGAGGACGTGCTCGTGCTCCCCGACGGCTCCCCCGCCTCCGGTAACGCGGCCCTCGTCGCGGCGGCCAGGGCGCTCGGCGCGGGCGGCTGACGAGGAGGGGTCAGCCGGCGAGCAGCGCCCGCACGTCCGCCAGCACGTCCTCGACCGGCACGTCGGCGACGTAGGAGGGGTCGTGCTCGCAGCGGGGCGCGGTCCACCCCACCTGGGTCGCGTCGCGCCCGCAGACCGGGCAGCGGGTGATGCGGCCGAGCCGGATCCGGTGTCGCCCGCGACCGAACGGCATCGCGTTGATGGTGTTGCCGAACACGAAGATCCCGACCGTGCGCGCGCCCACCGCCTGCGCGAGATGCCGGGGACCGCTGTCGTTCGCGAGCACGACCGACGCCGCCGCGAGCACGCCGACGAGCCCCGGCAGGTCGAGCTCCCCCGCGAGCGAGCGCACCCGGTGCCGCTCCTGGTCCGGAAGGCGCGCGTGCGCCGCTGCGACGACCCGGGCGGCGAGCGGGACCTCGGAGGGGTCGCCGACCACCACGACGCGGGCGCCGTCGCCGGCCACGGTCGCCGCGACCTCGCCGAACCGCTCGGCCGGCCAGTGCCGGCGCGGGTCGGTCGCGCCGGGGTGCACGACCACGACCGGGCCGTCACCGAGGAGCGCGCGCCCGCTCGAGCGCTCCGCGGCGAGCACCGGCAGCGCCGGCTCGAGGTCGACCGGCGCCGCGCCGGCGAGCCCCGCGACCTCGAGCCAGCGGAGCACCTCGTGCTGGAAGAAGTCGTAGTGCAGCGTCCGCTCGAGCGGTTGCGCGTCGGGGGTCCCGGTGCCGACGGTGTGCGCCGCGCCGAGCCGCAGCAGGAACGGGTTCGCGTTGCGGCCGCCGCCGGGGCGCGGCACGGCGGGGGGGGAAAGCCGGGGGGGGGGGGCGCGCGCCGATGCCCCGGCCGCCCCCGGGGGGGTGGGGGCGCCCCGCCCCCCGGC
>NZ_JBQCGC010000083.1:0-48190 GCF_051956055.1 Amnibacterium sp. | reverse complement strand
GAAGTACTGCGACAGGAAGCCCTTGTCGAAGCGCATGCCCTCGGTCAGCTCGAGCTCGGTGCCGAAGGTGTTCGACTCCTCGACGGTGACGACGCCCTCCTTGCCGACCTTGTCGATCGCCTCGGCGATGATCTCGCCGATCTGCAGGTCGCCGGCGGAGATGGACGCGGTGGCGGCGATCTCCTCCTTGGTCTCGACCTCCTTGGCGGAGGACAGCAGCTCGGCGGACACGGCCGCGACGGCCTTGTCGATGCCGCGCTTCAGGCTGATCGGGTCGGCGCCGGCGGCCACGTTGCGGAGACCCTCGCGGACCAGCGCCTGAGCCAGGACGACCGAGGTCGTCGTGCCGTCGCCGGCGACGTCGTCCGTCTTCTTCGCGACCTCCTTGACGAGCTCCGCACCGATCTTCTCGTACGGGTCGTCGAGCTCGATCTCCTTGGCGATCGAGACGCCGTCGTTCGTGATCGTGGGAGCGCCCCACTTCTTCTCCAGCACGACGTTGCGGCCGCGCGGGCCGAGCGTGACGCGCACGGCGTCGGCGAGGGTGTTGAGACCCCGCTCGAGGCCGCGACGGGCCTCCTCGTCGAAGGCAATGATCTTCGCCATAGGTGTTTCTCGTCCTCCCTGGACGGTGACAACTTCGGGACGGCGTGCGGACGCGGTCGTCCGCGCACCTGGCACTCGATGAGAACGAGTGCTAACCCAGTTTGGCAGTCACCTCATGGGAGTGCAAGCGGCGCCGACGCGGTTCGCCGACCGCGGAAGCCCCCGTCGGCCGCCCGGCGGCGCGTCAGCTCGGGCGGACGGCTTCCGCCTGGGGCCCCTTGGCTCCGGTCCCCACCTCGAACTCGACGCGCTGCCCCTCGGCGAGCGAGCGGTACCCGTTCATCTCGATCGCGGAGTAGTGGACGAACACGTCCTGGCTGCCGCCGTCCACGGTGATGAATCCGTAGCCCTTCTCGGCGTTGAACCACTTCACGACACCACTTGCCATCGGGTGCTGCTCCCTGCCTCCTTGCGGGGGCCTCCCCCGCGGTGTGACCGCAATCTAGCGAGCACGATGCGCTCAGCGGGCCCCCGGAACCCCGGTGGACCCCCATCGGCGACGCATCTCAACACGCCGGTAACACCGCGGAAACATGCGGCGCCGGCAGGGCCCGGATCGGGTCAGGAGGAGGCGACGTAGTCCTTGCCCAGCACGACCGTCAACCGGGACTGCCCGGCCACGTCGTACTGCGTGGACTGCACGGGCGCATGGCCGATGCCGAGCGACTTCGCGAGCCCGAGCGCCGCGCCGAGCTGCGACTTCTGGCCGTAGTACACGGTCGAGAGCTGCACGTTCTTCGAATTGGCGTTCGCGGTCGACGTGACCTTCCAGCCGTCGGCCTTCGCCTTCGTCGCGGCGTGCGCTGCGAGGCCGTTCGTGGTGGTCGCGTTCAGGACGACGACGTCCACGTTCGGGTCGACGGTCGCGGCGGGCATCGCGGACGCGGAGGTCGCACTCGCCGCACTCGCCGCCCCCGTGTCCCCGGTCGAGGACACGCCGCGCTCGATCACCCCGAGCCCGAGCACGCCTGCCCCGACCAGCACGCCGGTCGCCAGCGCGGCCCACGCGAACGTGACGAGGCCGCGACCCCGTCTCGGCGCACGATGCGCACCGACCCTCGCCAGGTCCGCGGGGACGTCGTCGAACCGGTCACGCGACGGCGCGCTCGTACCTCTGGCCACTGGTCTGCGTGTTCCTCTGCTCTGTGCTCGTCCCCCTGCCGCGCCGGCGCTCACCGGCACGGCTCCCGTGGCGCTCAGCTCGAGTGCCGGCGCAGCAGATCGGCGCGCCGTACCGTTCGGGCATCGCGGAGGCGCTGGAGGCGCTTCACGAGCATCGGATCCTCTCGCAGCGCCGCGGGCGTCTCGATGAGCGCGCCGAGGAGCTGGTAGTAGCGGACGGCGGAGATGCCGAACTCCTCGCGGATGGCCTCCTCCTTCTTGCCCCCTCGGCGCCACCACGCGCGTTCGAAGGCGAGGATGTCGAGGTCCCGCGCGGACAGCTCGTGCGTCCTGCCGGTGGGGTTCACGGGTTCGTCCATGCCGGTGATCCATGTCCTTCCGTGTCACCCTTCCCCCCGCGTTCGAGGGGGGAATAGGAGGGATGCTAAGAGGGCTGACACGCATGAGGGCGGAAGCGGGACGCCGTGTCCTCTGGACCCAAGCAGATCCCGCGTGGAAGGAAGGCCGTGATGAGCTACGAAGTGACCAAGACCGATTCGGAGTGGCGGGCGGCGCTCGACCCAGGCGAGTTCTCCGTGCTGCGGGAGGCCGCGACCGAGCGCCCGTGGTCCGGTGCGCTGCTCGACGAGCACCGCGACGGCCTCTTCCGCTGCCGCGCGTGCGACGCACCGCTGTTCCGTTCGACGACGAAATTCGACTCCGGGTCGGGCTGGCCGTCCTTCTACGAGCCGATCACGCCGGACGCGGTCGAGCTGAAGGACGACAGCTCGTGGGGCATGAAGCGCACGGAGGTGCGGTGCGCGCGCTGCGGGTCGCACCTCGGTCACCTCTTCGACGACGCGCCGCAGACCCCGACGGGCGACCGCTTCTGCATGAACTCCGTGTCGCTGAGCTTCGACGAGGGCACGAAGGCCTGAGCCACCCCGCCGCACCCCGCGCCCATTCGTAGACTGGACACCGCGCCGGGATAGCTCAGTCGGTAGAGCGCCGCCCTTGTAATGCGGATGTCGTCGGTTCGATTCCGACTCTCGGCTCGGTGTTCACGGCCGGGATGAAGAAGGCCCCTCCCGATCCGGGAGGGGCCTTCGTCATCGCCGCGTCACTTCGTCTTCGACGGGCTCGGCGTCGGAGCGGGGGTCGGCGTCGCGGTCGAGAGCGCGCCGCCCACCTGGGTGACGAAGCTGCCGAAGTCGGTCTTCCCGTCCCAGTACTGCCCGTTCACGATGAGCGTGGGCGTGCCGGCCGAGGTGTGGGAGGCGGGGAACTTCACATCCGCGAGCGGGCCGGAGTTCGCCACGAACTCCGCCGTGCGCGCCGCCACCCAGTTCTCGAACTTGCCGCTCTTGATGGCGTTCGAGATGTCGGTCATGTCCGTGGCGCCCGCCTGCTTGGCGATGGCGATCAGCCGAGCGTCCGTGAGGCCCGCGGACCCCTCCTTCGGCTGCACGCTCGTCTCGTACATGATCGTGTGGAACTTGTAGAACGCGTCCGGCGAGTAGTTCGCGATCGCGGCCGCAGCGTTCGCCGCCCGGGTCGAGTAGTTCTGGTCGGTGAAGTTGTGGTCGAGGATGGCCACCGGGTGGTACTGGATCACCGCGGCTCCACTCGTCACCAGCTGCTTGATCTGCGCGCCGTACTGCTGCTCGAACTCCTGGCAGATCGGGCAGCCGAAGTCCTCGTACGCCTGGATCAGGACCTTGCCGCCACCGACGGTCGGCTCCGGGGTCGGCGTCGCGTCCGCGGCGGGCGCACCGGTCGGGATCGCCGTGAGGTTCGGCCCGGACAGCGAGATGCCGCCGTTCGCCATGTTCTTCGGGCCGGGCCCGGGGGGACGCACCGAGTTGACGATGATCACGGACACCACGGCGACGATCGCCACGATCACGACGCCGATCGACACCTGGAGGGCCACGCGGTTCCGCTTCTCCCGGCGCTGCTGCCTCAGCCGCTGCTCCCGGGCCTTCTCGCGGGCGGCGTCGCGGCGCTCGTTCTTCGACGCTCTGGGCGCGTTGGTCATGGGTCCCTCCTGCGCTCACCGACCGGCGGCACGGGCAGGCATGGTAACCGGCGCACGTATGGCGCCCGCAGAGGCGCCCCGGGGCGCGCTCCCCCGGCGTGCCATACTGAGCCTCGTCCGGCGGCGCTGCCGGGCATGACCACTGGTCATCCTCACAACGGATCGTCCGGCACGTACCTGCCGGTGAAGGAGAACAGCAATGGCAACCGTGACGTACGACCACGCGACGCGGCTCTATCCCGGTGGCACCCGCGCGGCGGTCGACGCCCTGAACCTCGAGATCGCCGACGGCGAGTTCCTGGTCCTCGTCGGCCCCTCCGGCTGCGGCAAGTCGACCTCCCTCCGCATGCTCGCGGGGCTCGAGGAGGTCAACGACGGCCACATCTACATCGGCGAGAAGGACGTCACCGACATCCCGCCGAAGGACCGCGACATCGCGATGGTCTTCCAGAACTACGCGCTGTACCCGCACATGACCGTCGCCGAGAACATGGGCTTCGCGCTCAAGATCGCGGGCGTCGGCAAGGACGAGCGCGCCTCCCGGGTGCTCGAGGCGGCGAAGCTGCTCGACCTCGAGCCCTACCTGGCCCGCAAGCCGAAGGCGCTGTCCGGTGGTCAGCGGCAGCGCGTCGCGATGGGCCGCGCGATCGTCCGTCAGCCGCAGGTGTTCCTCATGGACGAGCCGCTGTCGAACCTCGACGCCAAGCTCCGCGTGCAGACCCGCACGCAGATCGCCTCCCTCCAGCGCCGGCTCGGTGTCACCACCGTCTACGTCACGCACGACCAGACCGAGGCGCTCACCATGGGCGACCGGATCTGCGTGCTGAAGGACGGCGTCCTCCAGCAGGTCGGCACGCCCCGCGAGCTGTACGAGCGCCCGAACAACGTGTTCGTCGCGGGCTTCATCGGCTCGCCGGCCATGAACCTCTTCCCGTCGGACCTCGTCGACGGCGGCACGAAGTTCGGCGAGTACCTCATCCCGCTCACGCGCGAGACGGTCGCCGCGTCGAGCGCCAAGCAGGTCACCATCGGTGTCCGCCCCGAGGACCTCGAGGTGTCGCACACGAAGGGCGACGGCCTGCCGGTCGTCGTGGACCTGGTCGAGGAGCTCGGCGCGGACGGCTACCTGTACGGCCACGCGGACGTGAACGGTCGCCGCACCGACATCGTCGCGCGCGTCGACGGCCGCTCGCACCCGGCTGTGGGCGACACCGTGTACCTGCACCCGTCGCAGAACCACACGCACGTGTTCGACGTCGAGTCGGGAGCCCGCATCTCGGCCGCGGTCAGCTCTGTTTGAGCGACACGTTCGGAGAGACCCTCTCCATCACCGCGGCGACGGTCGATCCGGCGCTGCTCGACCTGCCGTGGAGCGTCCCCCTCGAGCAGTGGACCGCTGAGCACATCGCGGCCCTGCCGAAGGGGATCTCCCGGCACGTCGTGCGCTTCGCCAACCTCTCGGGGTACGTCGTCGCGGTGAAGGAGACGTCGACCGATCTCGCCCAGCGCGAGTACGAGATGCTCCGCACGCTGCAGCGGATGGACGTCCCGTGCGTCGAGCCGGTCGCCGTGATCAGCGGCCGGCTCGACGAGTCGGGGTCCGAGCTCGAGACGGTGCTCGTCACGAGGCACCTCCGGTTCTCCCTGCCGTACCGGGCGCTGTTCTCGCAGACGCTGCGCCCGGACACCGCCACGCGGCTCGCGGACGCGCTCGCGCTGCTGCTCGTCCGGCTGCACATCGTCGGGTTCTTCTGGGGCGACGTGTCGCTCTCGAACACGCTGTTCCGGCGCGACGCAGGCGCGTTCGCCGCCTATCTGGTGGACGCGGAGACCGGCAAGCTCTACCCCGGCGGCCTGTCGAAGGGGCAGCGCGAGAACGACCTCGAGGTCGCGCGGGTCAACATCGCGGGTGAGCTCATGGACCTCGCCGCGGGCGGCCAGGCGGACGAGGACCTCGATCCGCTCGACACCAGCGAGCGGATCGTCTCGCAGTACCGCATGCTCTGGAACGAGCTGATGGGTCGCGAGTCGTTCGCCTCGTCGGAGCGGTGGCGCATCAACGAGCGCGTCGACCGCCTGAACGCGCTCGGGTTCGACATCGAGGAGCTCTCGATCCGCACGGGTCAGAGCGGCCGCGAGGTCGTCATCCAGCCGAAGGTCGTCGACGCGGGGCACCACACCCGCCGCCTCCTCAGGCTCACGGGGCTCGACGCGGAGGAGAACCAGGCACGGCGCCTCCTGAACGACCTGGACCAGTGGCGGCACGCGTTCGGTCGCACGGACATGGACGAGGAGATGGCCGCGCACGAATGGGTCGCCGGCGTCTTCGAGCCGGTGATCCGGTCGATCCCGCGCGACCTGCGGGGCAAGCTCGAGCCGGCGGAGGTGTTCCACCAGGTGCTCGAGCACCGCTGGTTCATGTCGCAGCGCCAGTCGCGCGACGTGCCGCTGGCGGAGGCGCTGAACTCGTACGTCGAGGACATCCTCCGGCACCGCCGCGACGAGGCCGCCCTGCTCGAGCCGGTGACGGGCTCCGTCACCCTCCCGATCCGCACCCAGGGCCCGGAGGACTGGCGCACCGGCGTCTGAGCACGCCCATCTGAGCACATCAGCAGGACTCAGGAGCAACGGCAGGATCACGGCGTCGTCTGCGTCCTGCTCATGGTGCTGGGTCCTGCTGTCGTGCTCAGGCCACGGGGGCGTGGCGGGCCATGACGTCGATCACGACCTCCACGACCGTGTCGAAGTCGTACATGATCGACGCGAACGGGAACTGGAGCACGATCCGGCCTCCTCGCATCAGGCGGACGATGCGCACCCGATCGCTGGTGAACGCCGCCTCCTTCGCATGGGTCTCCCGCCCGTCCGCCTCGATGACGAGCCAATCGCCGACTTCGATGTCCACCCGGTCGCCGACCACCCGGACCTGGATCTTCGTGCGGATCCCGGCGATCGCGAGGAGGTAGCGCACGATCGACTCGATGCCCGACTCGCTCCTCGGCTCGAGGTGCTTGATCAGGTGGTGCACGCGCCGCGGCCCTCGCAGGATCAGCGCTTCGAGCCGGTTGCGCGAGATCAGGCGCTGATGCAGCAGCGAGTCGAGCACCGCGATCAGGCGGTGGGGCGGCAGGCAGCTCAGGGCGTCCATCACGGCGACGTCGAGCGGCATCACCCCGAATGCCGACCCGGTGCGATCGCGCTTGGCGCTCCAGTGCCGCACGATCGAAGCGCCGCGCTCGCGATCCGCCGATCGCCTGCCCGAGGCGCTCGTCGGGAACACGACATGGACACCGTGCTCCGGTGGCACCCACGCACCGTGCAGGCGCAGGGCGGAGACGCACCCGAGCCGCCCGCCCATCCGCATCGCGAGCACGGCGTCCTGCGGCGTCCGATCCGTGCCGTACCAGCCCTTGATGATGCGGAACCGCTCGGAGGCCGCGATCGAGTCCCGGACGCTGTCGACCGTCTCTCCGCGCGCCCGGAGCTCGGCGGTGGTGAACATGAAGAAGCGACCCATGCCGGGATGGTGGTACCGCCGCGGGCGGCGTCGGGCGCCGACCCGCCTCCGGAGCCCGGATCGCCCCTGTGGAGGAACGCAGGGCGGCCCGCACACCGCCCCCGGCCCCCGTGGGAGCACGACAGCAGGACCGAGGAGCAACAGCAGGACGCAGACGCCGTCGCAGTCCTGCCGTTGGTGCTCAGTCCTGCTGTCGTGCTCTATTCGGCGGCGGCGCGGGTCGTCGCGATCGCGTAGAGGGCGATGGAGGTGGCGACGGAGGCGTTCAGCGACTCGGTCGCGGAGCCGATGGGGATCGACACGATCTGGTCGCACAGCTCGCCGACGAGCCGGGACAGCCCCTGCCCCTCGCTGCCCGCGACCACGAGCAGCGGTCGGTCGGACAGCTCGAGCGCGGGCAGCGCGACGTCCCCGCCGCCGTCGAGCCCGATCACGAACACCCCGGCCTTCTTGTAGGCCGTGATCGTCTGCGCCAGGTTCGACGCCATCGCGACCGGGACGCGCGCGATCGCGCCCGCGGAGGCGCGCCATGCCGCGGGAGTGACGCCGACCGAGCGCCGCTGCGGCAGCACGACGCCGTCCCCGCCGAACGCCGCGACCGAGCGGATGATCGCCCCGAGGTTCCGCGGGTCGGTCACCCCGTCGAGCGCGACGACGAGCGCCGGGGTCCCGCGGTGCAGCAGGTCCATCGGGTGCGCGTACTCGTACGGCTTCACCGCGAGGGCGATCCCCTGGTGCAGCAGGTCGCCGCCGGTCAGCCGGTCGAGCTCCGGCCGCATCACCTCGAGCACCGGCACGTCGCGGTGGTTCGCGATTGACAGGACCTCGCGCACCCGGTCGTCCATCTCCATCCGCGCGGCGACGTACAGCGTCGTCGCGGGGATCCTGGCCCGCAGCGCCTCCAGGACGGCGTTCCTCCCGGTCACGAGCTCGTCGCCCGTCGCCTTCTTCGGGCGCGGGGAGGAGGTGCGGGGCTGCGTCGCGCCGCGCTTCGCGGCGAGCCGCTCGGCCGCCTGCTTGCGCTTGTGCGCCTGGTGGTACACCCGGTCCTCGGCCTTCGGCGTCGGCCCCTTGCCCTCGAGCGCCTTGCGCCCGCGGCCGCCGGAACCGACCTTCGTGCCCTTCAGATTCGGCGTCCGCCTTCTGGCATCACCGGCCATCGATGCTCCACCTCGTTCCACCACTCGTGTCGGTCAGCACGATGCCGGCGGCCGCCAGCTCGTCGCGCACCCGGTCGGCCGCGGCCCAGTCCCGGGACTCCCTCGCCGCCTGGCGTTCGGCGATGAGCCGCTGCACCAGGAGGTCCAGCGCCGCCGCGCTCCCGTCCTCCTGCTGCGCGCTGCGCCATGCCGGATCCAGGGGATCGACGCCCAGGACGCCGGCCATCGCACGGACGGCCGCTGCGGCGTCGCCCGCCGGCCCCAGCTCGCCGGCGTCCAGCGCCTGGTTGCCGCGCCGGATCGTCTCATGCAGCACGGCGAGCGCCTGCGGCACCCCGAGGTCCTCGTCCATCGCCGCGGCGAACGCGTCGGGCACCACGGCGACGGTCGGAGGGGCACCCTCCTCCTCCGCCCGCACCAGGAACCGCTCGATGCGGGACACCGCCTCCTCCGCCTCGACCAGCGCGCCCGCGTGGTGGTCGAGGTCCGACCGGTAGTGCGCGGCCGCGAGCGCGTAGCGCACGACCACCCCGCGCGCGGCACCGAGGAGGTCGGCCGCGAACACCGAGTTGCCGAGCGACTTCGACATCTTCTGCCCGCCGACCGTCACGAGCCCGTTGTGCACCCACAGCCGGGCGAATGGCGTGCCGGCTGCGGTCGACTGCGCGAGCTCGTTCTCGTGGTGCGGGAAGCGGAGGTCCAGGCCGCCGCCGTGGATGTCGAACGCGGCACCGAGGTAGCGCTCCGCCATCGCGGAGCACTCGATGTGCCAGCCGGGCCGGCCCGCGCCCCACGGGCTCGGCCAGGCCGCGGAGGCCGGCTCGGTCGGCTTGTGGCCCTTCCACAGCGCGAAGTCGCGGGGGCTCCGCCGCGCGCGCCCCTCCCCGTCACCGGACACGAGCGCGTCCCCGGACTGCCGGGTGAGGGTGCCGTACGCCGGCCAGGAGGCGACGTCGAAGTACACGTCGCCGGAGTCGTCGGCGGCCGGGTAGGCGTGCCCGGCGTCGATCAGCCGGCCGATCAGCGCGAGCATGTCGCCGACGTGGCCGGTCGCACGCGGTTCGTAGGTGGGCTCCTGCACCCCGATGGCCCGGTACGCCGCGGCGAACTCGAGCTCGACGCGGTAGGCATGCGCCCACCACTCGCCCCCGGCCTTCGGCGCGGCGTCGAGGATCTTGTCGTCGATGTCCGTCACGTTGCGGATCAGGGTCACAGCGAGCCCGCGGTGCGCGAGCCAGCGGCGCAGGAGGTCGTAGGACAGGGCGCTGCGGAGGTGCCCGATGTGCGGGGACGACTGCACCGTCGGCCCGCAGACGTAGATGCCGACCCGCCCCGGGACCACCGGGTCGAGCTCCTGGAGCGCCTGCGACCGGGTGTCGTAGAGCCGGACGGTCACGGCGTCGATGCTACGGGAGCCGCGGCACCCCGGCTCGGCCTGTGACGAGCGCGGTGGCGATCGCCGCGACGCCCTCGCCGCGGCCCGTCAGGCCCAGGCCGTCCGTCGTCGTGCCCGCGACGGACACCGGAGCGCCCACCGCGGCGGAGAGCAGCCCGGTGATCTCCGCGCGCCGCGGGCCGATCCTCGGCCGGTTGCCCACGACCTGCACGGCCACGGAGACCGGCCGGAACCCCGCGTCGGCGAGCAGGGCGACCGTTCGTGTGACGAAGTCCGTCCCGGCGCGGCCCGCCTCCTCCGGTCGGTCGACACCGAACCGCGCCCCGAGGTCACCGAGACCCGCTGCGGACAGCAGCGCGTCGGCGATCGCATGACAGACGACGTCGGCGTCGCTGTGCCCCGCGAGCCCGGGCTCGCCCGGCCATTCGACGCCGCCGAGCCACAGCGGGCGGGAGGGGTCGACCGCATGCACGTCGACCCCGATGCCCGTGCGCATCGCCTGCGACGGCTCGAGGAGCTGCTCCGCGCGCCGCAGATCCCACGCGGTCGTGACCTTGAACGCCTCCGGTTCCCCCGGCACGACGGACACGGCACCGCCGGCCGCCGCGAAGACGGAGGCGTCGTCCGTGTGCCCGTTGCCGGCCGCCGCGTACGCCGCCTGCAGCGCGCCCGCGGGGAAGCCCTGCGGGGTCTGCACGGCGGCGAGTCTGCTGCGGTCGAGCGTGGCGACCACCGCGGACCCGTCGACCTCCTTCACGGTGTCCGCGGCCGCGAGGGCTGGGACGACACCGGCGCCGGTCACCGCCACCGCCGCGCGCACCCGGTCGAACAGCGCGGACGGCGTCAGCGGGCGTGCGGCGTCGTGCACGAGCACGATGTGATCGGGGGCGACCTCCGCGAGCGCGATCGCGACCGACTCCTGCCGCGTCGCGCCGCCCGGCACGACCGTGATGCGCGCCGCGTCCCGCCTGGCTCGCACCAGTGCTTCGACCGGCCCGGGTGCCGCGGGCGGAGCCGTGACGACCACCCGCTCGACCTCGGCGGCCAGCACACCGTCCAATGCCCAGTCGAGCATGGATCGGCCGGCGATCGGCACGAGCGCCTTCGGCATGCCCGCACCCAGGCGGACCCCGTCGCCCGCGGCGACGACGATCGCGACGGTCAGGAGGCGAGCACCTCGTCGAGGACCGTGGACGCCTGGTCCTCGTCGGTCTTCTCCGCGAGCGCCAGCTCCGAGATCAGGATCTGTCGCGCCTTCGCGAGCATGCGCTTCTCGCCGGCGGACAGCCCGCGGTCCTGGTCGCGACGCCACAGGTCGCGGACGACCTCGGAGACCTTGATCACGTCGCCGGAGGCGAGCTTCTCGAGGTTCGCCTTGTAGCGGCGGGACCAGTTGGTCGGCTCCTCGACGAACGGGGTGCGCAGCACCTCGAACACGCGGTCGAGCCCTTCCTTGCCGATGACGTCACGCACGCCGACCAGGTCGACGTTCTCGGCCGGGACCTCGATGGTGAGGTCGCCCTGCGCCACGTTGAGCTTGAGGTAGACCTTCTCCTCGCCCCGGATCGTGCGCTTCTTGACCTCGACGATCTTGGCGGCCCCGTGATGGGGGTAAACGACCGTCTCGCCGACCTCGAATTGCATGCGCATCCTTCCGAAAAGCGGCCTCCATCCTAGCACGGGGCGGTTTCGCACGCCCCGCGAGCGGGGTCTGCGATCGGGCCCGGCCGGGGGCCGTCCGCTAGGCTGCACGGCGATCGGAGCGCGCGCCACCACGCCCGCGACGGTGTCTGACGAGAGGTGTGTGCAGTGAAGATGCGAGTCGCGGCATCGATCGCGGTCACCCTGCTGGCGACGACCGCGCTGGCCGGGTGCCAGTTCGTGACGCCGCAGCAGACGACCCACTCGTACACCCCGTCCGACGGGGTGAACGGCACCGCGGGCGACGTGCAGATCCGCAACGCCTTCGTGCTGGACGGCACCGACAACACCGCCAGCGTGATCGGCGTCCTCTCGAACGAGGGCAGCGCGCAGACCTCCGTGACCCTCGAGTGGACGGGCAACGCCGGCACGCAGTCGCGCAGCGTCGTCGTCCCCGCCGGCGGCCTGCTGTCGATGACGACGGACCCGAAGAAGCTGAGCGGATCCGTCCCCAGCGCCTCGAGCGCCGTGGTGCTCGACGGCGTCGACCCGACGCCGGGCGCGCTGTTCAACGTGACCTTCACGACGTCGGGCGGCCAGGACAGCCTGCAGCTGCCCGTGCTGACCGGCAGCTTCTCGCAGTACGCGACCCTCGTGCCCACGCCGACGCCCACCCCGACGAAGACGAAGAAGCCGGCGACCGCGACGCCGACGCCGGGCGTCACCGACACGTCCTCGCCCACGCCGACCCCGACGGACACGCTCGCGGGCTGAGCCAAGGCGAGCGGCCGCGAGGTCCGGGGCGGTCTCGAGGCTCGCTTCGCTCACACCTCGATCGGCGGAGTCGAGCGACCCGGGGCGTCAGGCCTCCGCGGGGAGGTCCTCGAAGCGGTAGCCGAGGCCCCGCACCGTGAGCAGGAGGCGCGGCTCGGCCGGTTCCTCCTCGATCTTCGCCCTGATCCGCTTGACGTGGACGTCGAGCGTCTTGGTGTCCCCGAAGTAGTCCGAGCCCCAGATCCGGTCGATCAGCTGGCCGCGCGTCAGCACCCGGCCGGCGTTCCGGAGGAGCAGCTCGAGCAGCTCGAACTCCTTCAGCGGCATGGCCGTCTCCCTGCCGTGGACGAACACGGCGTGGCGGTCCGCGTCCAGGCGGATCGGGCCCGACTCCAGCACGTCGGGGCCGACCGCATCGCTCCCCTGCTCGACCCGCCGGCGGAGGACCGCGCGGACCCGGGCGAGCAGCTCGCGGCTCGAGTAGGGCTTGGTGACGTAGTCGTCGGCCCCGAGCTCGAGCCCGAGGACGATGTCGATCTCGGCGTCCTTGGCCGTCAGCATGATGATGGGGACGTCGGACACCGCACGGATGCGCTTCGCGACCTCCGTGCCGGGCAGCACGGGGAGCATCAGGTCGAGCAGCACCAGGTCCACGTCGCCGCGGCCGAACCGCGCCAGCGCCTCCCCGCCGTCCCCCACGGCGGCGACCTCGTAGCCCTCGCGCTGCAGCAGGTAGCCGAGGGGTTCGGCGATGGCCGGTTCGTCCTCGACGAGCAGGATGACGGTCATGCGCGCTCCTTCTCCCGGCGCGGCGTGCGCGCCGACGTGGGCGCCGGGATCTCCGGCAGTCGGATGGTGAACGTCGACCCGCGGCCGACGCGCGACCAGACGCGGGCCTCACCGCCGTGGTTCTCCGCGATGTGCTTCACGATGCTGAGGCCGAGCCCGGTGCCGCCGGTCTGCCGCGACCGGGCCTGGTCGGTGCGGTAGAAGCGCTCGAACACGCGATCCAGGTCCTCCTCCGCGATCCCGATCCCCTGGTCCGACACCGCGATCTCGATGATGCCGTCCCGGTTCCTCAGCCCGACGCCCACGTGCCCCTTCGGCGGCGAGAACGCGATCGCGTTGGCGACGAGGTTCTGCACCGCGGTGGTGAGCATGGCACGGTCGCCGAGCGTCCAGAGCCCTGCGCGCTTCCCGACGACGACGGTCACGCCCCTCGCATCCGCGGCCACGTGGCTGCGCTCGACCGCCTGCCGGACCACGTCGTCGAGCGGAACCTCCTCCGCCTCCTCGAGGGGATCGGCGCCCTGCACGCGGGAGAACTCGATGATCTGCTGCACGAGCGCGCCCAGCCGCGCCGACTCCGTCGTGAGCCGGCCGGCGAAGCGCCGCACCTGCTCCGCGTCGTCCGCGGCGGTGTCGAGCGCCTCGGCGAGCAGGGAGACGGCGCCGATCGGGGTCTTCAGCTCATGGCTCGTGTTGGCGACGAAGTCCCGGCGCATCGCGTCGAGCCGCGCGGACTCCGACCGGTCGTCCACGATGAGCAGCACCCTGGCGACGTCGATCGGTGCGGCGTGCGCCGCCAGCACGAGCGACCTGGGGCTGGAGGCGATCCTCGGCAGGAGCAGGTCGTCGTCCTGCGCCTCACCGGCGATCCGCGCCTGGTCGACGATCCGCTGCACCTCCGGATGGAGCAGGGCTCGGCCGTCGGTCAGCCCCAGGGCGAGCGCCCCCGGGGTCGCGTGCAGCACCACGTTCGACCCGTCCACGACGAGCGCCGGTTGCGTCAGCGCGGAGAGCACGGCGACCGCGCCGTCCGGCAGCGCGTCCGTCTGCAGATCGAGCACCGCAGCCGCCCGGTCCATGGCCCCCCTGATCAGGAGGGTGAACACGACCCCGACGACCAGCCCGAACACGATGCCGAGCACCACGATGGACGCCGCGCTCATGCGGATTACGATAAGGGACTGCTCAGGGGCGCCTTTCATGTCGGGGTGCGCGTCGGACCACGAATTGGTCCCGCGTTCGCCGGCACGGCACCAGATGTTCACCTCCGAGGCGGACGGTGGCCGTCCCGGGTACGACCGAGAGGGGAAACCGTGCGCGAGGTCTTCCAGCAGGAGCTTGCCGATGTCCAGGAGCGGCTGGTGCAGATCGCCGGGCTCGTCGAGATCTCGATCGAGCGCGCGACGACGGCGTTCAACTCGTCCGACGTCACGCTCGCCGAGGCCGTGATCGCCGACGACCACGAGATCGACGAGCTCGCCGCGAGCCTCGACGAGCTCGCGATCGACATCCTGGCCAGGCAGCAGCCGGTGGCCCGCGATCTCCGGATCGTCGTGTCCGCCCTGCGCATCAGCGCGTCGCTCGAGCGGATGGGCGACCTCGCCGAGCACATCGCGCAGCTCGCGAGGACCCGGTTCCCGGAGAAGGTCGTGCCGAAGGAGCTGCGGCCGACGTTCAAGGAGCTCGGGCGCCTCGACGTGTCCATCGCGCAGAAGCTGAAGCACCTGCTCGAGACCGAGTCGACGGAGCTCGCGGAGGAGATCCGCGACGACGACGACCTCGTCGACGACCTGCACCTCAGCGTCTTCGACAAGGTGCTCGGGGAGACGTGGAAGGGCGGCGCGAGCGACATCGTCGACTCGACCCTCGCGAGCCGGTACCACGAGCGCTTCGCGGACCACGCGGTGTCGATCGCGAAGAAGGTCCAGTACCTCCAGACCGGCGACTGGGTGGCCGTCAGCCACTGAGGGCGAGTCCCTCAGCAGGACCCAGGAGCATCAGCAGGACTCAGGCGCGTCGCCGGTCCTGCCGAAGCGCCTGAGTCCTGCTGTGGTGCTCTAGGACTTCGCGCCCTGGGCGGCCACCGCTGCGGCGCCGGCCGCAGCGGCATCCGGGTCGAGGTACTCGCCGCCCCGGACGACCGGCTTCAGGTCGCCGTCGAGCCGGTAGTGCAGCGGGATGCCCGTCGGGATGTTCAGCTCCGCGATGTCGTCGTCGGAGATGCCGTCGAGGTGCTTGACGAGTGCGCGCAGGGAGTTGCCGTGCGCGACGACGAGGACGCGCTCCCCCGCCAGCAGGCGCGGTGCGATGTCGCTCTCCCAGTACGGCACCATGCGCGCGACGACGTCCTTCAGGCACTCGGTGCGCGGCACGTCGATCCCCGCGTACCGGGGGTCGCCGTCCTGCGCGAACTCGCTGCCCGGCTCGATCGGGGGCGGCGGCACGTCGTAGCTGCGGCGCCAGGTCTTGAACTGCTCCGGCCCGTACTCGGCGAGCGTCTGCGCCTTGTCCTTGCCCTGCAGCGCCCCGTAGTGGCGCTCGTTCAGCCGCCAGTCGCGGACGACCGGCAGCCATGCCCGGTCGGCGGTGAGCAGGGCCTCGTTCGCGGTCTGGATCGCCCGCGTCAGCACCGACGTGTAGACGACGTCGGGCAGCAGCCCGGCGTCCTTGATCAGTCGGCCGGCGTTCCTGCCCTCCTCCACTCCCCGTTCCGTGAGCCGCACGTCGACCCAGCCGGTGAAGAGGTTCTTCTCGTTCCAGTCGCTGAAGCCGTGACGGAGGAGCAGGAGGGAGTGTTCGGTCGGCACGCAGCGAGTGTAGGACGGGCGCCCAGGCGCCCGGCTTGGAACTAGCGTCGTCGGCATGCCCGTCGGTCGCGTCACCCGCGGCACGACCGGGACCAACCGGCTGCGCCGCAACGACCGCTACCTCGCCTCCCTCCCGCAGCTGCGGGCGTCGCCGTCGCCGCTCGTGGTGGACCTCGGGTACGGCGCCCGCGCCTGGACGACCCTCGAGCTCGCGGCCCGCCTGCGCGCCGTGACCCCCGGCGTGCGGGTGCTCGGTCTGGAGATCGAGCCGGACCGGGTCGCCGAGGCCCTGCCCTTCGCGGCTCCGGGCGTCGCGTTCGCGCTCGGCGGCTTCGAGGTGCCCACCGCAGGCGGCGAGCGCCCCGTGCTGGTCCGGGCCATGAACGTGTTGCGGCAGTACGAGGAGGCGGAGGTGCGGGGTGCGTGGTCCCGCGTGGCGGACCGGCTCGCCCCCGACGGTCTGCTCATCGACGGCACGTGCGACGAGCTCGGCCGGATCTGCTCGTGGGTCGACGTCGCGGAGGACGGGCCGGTGCGGTTCACGATCTCGCTGCGGCTCGCGGAGCTCGACTCCCCCGCCGTCGTCGCGGAGCGGCTGCCGAAGGCGCTGATCCACCGCAACGTGCCGGGCGAGCGGGTGCACGACCTGCTCGTGGCGCTCGACACGGCGTGGACGCGCGCCGCGCCGATCTCCGTCTACGGGCCCGTGCAGCGCTGGGTGGCCGCCGTGGAGGCCCTCCGCGACCGCGGCGTGCCCGTGCTGGGCACCCGAGCGCGGTGGCGGCTCGGGGAGCTCACCGTGCCGTGGTCGGTCGTCGCGCCCTGACGGGGCGCGGGTCAGTGGCGCTGGACCGCGCCGAGCCGCGGCAGGCGGGGCACGGCGAGGGCGGGTCCCGCACCGGCGGGCACCACGACCCGCTGCGCCGCGGCGACGTCCGCGTCGGCAGTCCGGACGACCAGCGTCACGTCCTCCGGCACCGACCGCTTGACGACGGCGAGGGCGATCGGGCCGTCCTCGTGATGCCGTGCGCTGCTCGTGACCACACCGACCTCGGCGCCGTCGGCGAGGACCGGGGCGCCCGGCTCCGGCAGGACCGCGTCGGAGCCGTCCAGGTCGAGCTGCACGAGCCGCCGCGGCGGCCGACCGAGGTTGTGCACCTTGGCGACGGTCTCCTGACCCCGGTAGCACCCCTTGTCGAGGTGGACCGCGCTGCGCAGCCAGTCGAGTTCGTGCGGGATGGACCGGGCATCGAGCTCGCGCGCGGCGCGCGGCCGCCAGGCGGCGATCCGGAGCGCCTCGAGCGCGTCGACCCCCGCGAGCACCACCTCGCCGCTGCGGGCGCGGCCGGCGAGCGCGTCCAGCGCCACCCTGGGCACGAGCACGAACCGGAGGGGCAGCGCCGCTCCGGGATGGACGTCGACCACGGCGCGGGTGACGCCGCCGGGCGCACCGGCCGCCCACGGGTCGCGCCAGACCAGCGGGGGGCCGTCCGGGCCCGCCTCGTCGAGGTCGCGCAGCGCCGCGAGCACCGCGACGTCGGCGGTGCGGTCCTCGATCTCGACCTGCTTCCAGAACCGCATCCGGAGGAGGAACGCCGCGAGCGGCTCGGCGCTCACGGCCTCGACGATCAGCCAGGTCGCGGTGCCGTCGTCGAGGACGGCCATGGCGTGCTCGACGCGCCCGGAGGGGTCGAGCAGCAGCGTCTCGGCGGAGTCGCCCGCCCGCATGCCGAGCAGTCGCTGGCTGGTGAGGGAGTCGAGCCACGGCAGCCGGTCCTCCCCGGTCAGCCTGAGCACACCACGGGACGACAGATCGACGACCGCGGTCCCGTCCGCCAGCGCCCGCTGCTCCTGCGCGGGCCGGCCGTAGTGGGCGGCGACCCCCTCGTCCGCGCCGGTGGCGGCGACCGCGCCGGGGAGGTCGAGCAGAGGACTTCTCATCCGACGAGGCTAGGCGCAGCCGGAGGCGGTCGGTACCGTCCGGACATGACCGTCCTCCGCTTCGCCACCCACCTCTGGTTCGACAAGGACGCGGTGGCCGCCGCCGAGCTGTACACGCGTCTGCTGCCCGACTCGCACATCGATCGGATCGTCCCCGCGGCCTCCGGCCTCCCCCATGTGGAGGCGGGCTCCCCGTTCATCGTCGACCTGACCCTCGTCGGACAGCAGTACACGTTCCTGAATGGCGGCCCGCTCTTCCCGTTCGACTCCCAGGTGTCGCTCTCCGTGCTCTGCGACACCCAGGCCGAGGTCGACCACTACTGGGACGCGCTCACCGCGGACGGCGGCAAGGAGGTCCAGTGCGGCTGGCTGACCGACCGCTTCGGGCTGTCCTGGCAGATCGTCCCGGTGGCGCTCGAGCGGCTGATGCAGGACCCGGACCCCGCGGTCGTGCAGCGGGTCACCACCGCGATGCTGCAGATGGCGAAGCTCGACGTCGCCGCGCTCGAGGCCGCGGCCGCGGGTTGAGGCCTGGCCTCGCCCCGTCAGTCGCGACGGCGCAGCCGGCCGGAGGCGTGGGTGCGGAGCTCCTGCCCGAGGGCCGCGATGTCCCACGCCCAGAGCAGATCCCCCTCGACGAGCCCGTACAGCCGGGTCGCCGCGGAGTACTCCTTCGCGCTCTCCGTGCGCATCACCGCGTCGGTCGCGAGGTCCACCCGCGGGCCCTTCACCCGCCCGAGGTACAGCTCCGTCACCCCGGTCGGGTGCACGACCGAGACCTCCACGTCGAACCCGTCGGAGGCGTTCCGGAGGGTCTCGACGCTCGCCGCGGTGGTGAACGGGCGCGGCCCGACGCCGGGCAGCATGCCGGGGCCGGGATCACCCTCCGTGGGCGGCCGGCTGAGCCGCCAGTACCCGGTCTCCGTCACGAGCGGCACGGTCGGACCCTCGTCCGGCGTGCCGGGGTTCGACCCGAAGAGCCAGGTGAACGAGTTGTAGTTCAGGAACGGCAGTCCGTCGTGGCTGAAGCTGACCCGCTGCCCGAACTCGTGGCGCCGGATCTCGTCGCCGACCTCGTACTCGACGAGCCCGGTGCCCTCCCAGACGCCGATGAGCCAGGAGAGCGGCACGAGCTCCGCGGGCAGGCCTGCGGGGATGTCGATCACCACGGCATCCTCGCAGCAGCGGTCAGCGCTGCCCCTTGAAGAGGTTCGCGAGGACCACGATCGAGACGCCGGCGATGGCGAGGGAGGCCAGGCCGAGCAGCCCGAGGTAGAACAGTTCGATCGCCAGCTGCACGGTCGCGAGTCTAGTGCGGGCCCCGTCCTCTAGATCGCGAGCGCGACCGCGGCGCCGATCAGGACGAGGACGAAGGATCCGGTGGCCGTCGCCGCGAGCCTGGTCAGGAAGCCGCGCTGCTCCGCGACGGCGAGCTGCGCGACGATGCCCGCGACGATCGCGAGCGGCAGGGCGAGCGCGAGCCAGGACAGCACGTGCTGGCCGGGCGCGAACACGTCGACGAGCACGACGCCGACGAGCGTGAGCACCCACACGGCCACGACGGCGAGGCGGGCGGCAGGCACGTCGGCCATCCTCCCATCCTCCCCGGCCCGCTCAGGCGACGCCCGGTGGAGGCGGGTAGCCGCCCGCGTCGGGTGGTCCGGTACCATCGGGGCCACTGGTCGCCGGAAGGACCTCCATGGCACAGCTGTTGATCCTGACTCCTCAGGTCGACGGTGACGTGCTGCCCGCGCTGAGCCTGCTGAGCCACAAGGTGCGGGCGATCCCCGCGGAGCCCGCGCAGCTGATCAGCGCGCCGCCGTCGGACGTGATCCTGATCGACGCACGGTTCGACCTCGCGAGCGCCAAGTCGCTGTGCAAGATCCTGACGACCACCGGCATCACCGTGCCGATGATCCTGATCCTCACCGAGGGCGGCCTCACGGCGGTCAGCGCGGACTGGGGGGTCGGCGACGTGGTGCTCGAGTCCGCGGGGCCGGCCGAGGTCGACGCCCGCATCCGGCTCGTCATCGGCCGCATGGCGCAGGCCGACAGCGCGTCGAAGATCCAGGCCTCCGGTGTCGTGATCGACGAGGCGAGCTACTCGGCGCGCGTGCACGGCCGGCCGCTCGACCTCACGTTCAAGGAGTTCGAGCTGCTCCGCTTCTTCGCGACCCACCCGTCGCGGGTGTTCACGCGCGAGCAGCTGCTGAGCGAGGTCTGGGGCTACGACTACTTCGGCGGCACGAGGACGGTCGACGTGCACGTCCGGCGGCTGCGGGCGAAGCTCGGTGACCTCGAGAGCCTCATCGGCACCGTCCGCAACGTCGGGTACCGCTTCAACGTCTACGAGGACGAGGACGAGCGGCTCGCCACCGCGCGCCGCTGATCCCGAGAGTCGCCTGCGGGTCGTCTGACTCACCGCTTCGCGTTCGCTAGGGTTCGGAGCCGTCCGCGCACCCGACGGACGGAAAGGTGCAGCCATGTCGACCGCCGACTCCCCCTCCTTCACCGAGGGCCCCGCACAGCCGTCGACGCCGAGCGTCGTCCGGACCTCCGCACTGCTCTACGTGATCGGCGCGATCATCGGCCTCATCGGCGCGATCATCGTCCTCGTCGCGCTGCCCGGGCAGCTCTCGGCGGCGCAGGGGCAGATCGACTCCGCCCTGCAGGGCAGGAACACGAACGGGGTCGACGTCGCGGGGATCACGACGGGCACCGCCATCGGTATCGCCGTCTTCAGCACGCTGCTCACCCTCGCCTTCTCGATCCTCACGATCGTCTTCGCGCAGAAGATGAAGCAGGGGAGGAACTGGGCCCGCATCGTCCTCGCGGTGTTCACCTTCCTCCAGCTGTTCGGCGTGCTCGGCTCGTACGGCGTCGGCGCGCTGCACTTCCTCGTGCTGCTCGTGGCGTTCATCCTGAGCGTCCTGCCGACCGCGAACGTGTGGTTCCGCGAGCAGAAGGCGCTGCGCACCCCCACCGTGTAGCCGCGGGCCCGTTCACCTGCGGGCAACCTGGACGGTGGGAGGATTCGGGGATGGACGAGGAGAGTTCGACCGCGACGGCCCCGGCCATCGAGGAGGACGTCCAGGCGGTCGCGCCGCCTCGACCGCGTCCCGCCCCGCTGCCGAAGGACCGCTACATCGACCGCGAGCTCTCGTGGCTCGCGTTCAACCGGCGCGTGCTGGATCTCGCGGAGGACGAGTCGCTGCCCATCCTGGAGCGCACGAACTTCCTCGCGATCTTCGCTTCCAACCTCGACGAGTTCTTCATGGTCCGCGTCGCGGGGCTCAAGCGGCGGATCATGACCGGCCTCGCCGTGCCGACGAACATCGGGCGGGCCCCGCGCTCGGTGCTGGCCGACATCAACGCCGCCGCGCACGTGCTGCAGGTGCAGCACGCGGAGGTGTTCCACGAGCAGGTCCGCCCCGTCCTCGAGCGGTCCGGCATCCGCATCGTCGGTGTCGACGACCTGCCCGAGTCGGAGCGCAACCGGCTGGCCGAGGTGTTCGCGAGCCAGATCTTCCCCGTGCTCATGCCGCTCGCGGTCGATCCCGCGCACCCGTTCCCGTACATCAGCGGCCTCTCTCTCAACCTCGCGGTGCGCGTGCGCAACCCGAGATCCGACCGGATCGACTTCGCACGCCTGAAGGTGCCGACCGGGGTGCTGCCGCGGCTCGTCGCGACCGCCGCACCGTCCTCCGCGTCCGCCACGTTCGTGCTGCTCGAGGACCTGATCGCCCATCACCTGGGCGAGCTGTTCCCCGGGATGGAGGTGCTCGAGCACCACGTGTTCCGCCTCACCCGCAACGAGGACCTCGAGGTCGACGAGGACGAGAGCGAGAACCTCCTGCAGGCGCTCGAGAAGGAGCTGCTGCGCCGCCGGTTCGGGCCGCCGATCCGACTCGAGATCACCGAGGACATGGATGCGACGACGCTCGAGCTGCTCACCTCCGAGCTCGACGTCACCCGTGACGAGGTGTACCGGCTCCCGGGCCCGCTCGACCTGGCCGGGCTCTTCGAGCTGAACAAGCTCGACCGCCCGCAGCTGCACTACCCGACCGCGGTGCCGACGACGGCACCCGCGTTCGTACCGGGCGAGCCGAACGAGAAGCCGGACCTGTTCGCCGCCATCGCGCAGCGCGACGTGCTCGTGCACCACCCGTACGAGTCGTTCGCGACGAGCGTGCAGGCGTTCCTGGAGCAGGCGGCCGCGGATCCCGACGTGCTGGCGATCAAGCAGACGCTCTACCGGACGAGCGGCGACAGCCCCATCGTCGAGTCGCTCATCGACGCCGCCGAGGCGGGCAAGCAGGTGCTCGCGCTGGTCGAGATCAAGGCGCGGTTCGACGAGCAGAACAACATCGACTGGGCGCGAAAGCTCGAGCGCGCCGGCGTGCACGTGGTCTACGGCCTCGTCGGTCTGAAGACGCACTGCAAGCTCGCCCTCGTGGTGCGGCGCGAGGCCGACGGCAACCTCAAGAACTACTGCCACATCGGCACGGGCAACTACAACCCGAAGACCAGTCGCATCTACGAGGACCTGGGGCTGTTCACCGCGGACGACCAGGTCGCGCGCGATCTGACCCGGCTGTTCAACCAGCTGTCGGGGTACGCGATCGAGAAGAAGTTCCACCGGCTACTCGTCGCGCCTCTGCACCTCCGCAAGGGCCTCCTCAAGCGCATCAACGCCGAGCGGATGCACGCCGAGGCGGGCAGGCCGGCCCGCATCCGCATCAAGGTGAACTCGATGGTCGACGAGGCCATCATCGACGCGCTGTACCGGGCGAGTCAGGCCGGCTGCGACGTCGAGGTGTGGGTGCGCGGCATCTGCAGCCTCAAGCCGGGCGTGCCCGGGATGAGCGACCGGATCACGGTGCGGTCGATCCTCGGCCGGTACCTGGAGCACTCGCGGATCTTCTCGTTCCTGAACGACGGGGACCCGGTCACCTTCATCGGCAGCGCCGACATGATGCACCGCAACCTCGACCGCCGGGTGGAGGCGCTCGTGCGCCTCAAGCGCCCGGAGCACATCGCCGAGCTCGACCGGCTCTTCGACGAGGCGATGAGCGACGAGACCGCCTCCTGGCACCTGGACGAGATCGGCGTGTGGGAACGGCACGCCGTCAGCGACGACGGCGAGCCGCACATCGACCTGCAGATCGCGACGATGCAGGCGCTCAGCGCACGACGGCGTCAGAACCGATGACCGACGCCACGACCGCGCCCGTGCTCGCGGCGGGCGCCGTCTGCTGGCGTCGCCGGGCGAAGAGCTACGAAGTGCTGCTCATCGACCGGCCGGCCCGCGGCGACGTGAGCCTGCCGAAGGGCAAGGCGGAACCGACCGAGTCGCTGCCGCAGACGGCGGTGCGGGAGGTGCTGGAGGAGACCGGCTACCAGGTGCACCTCGGCGTCCCGCTCGGGAGCACCACCTACACGCTGCCGAACGGGCGCGACAAGACCGTCCTGTACTGGGCGGCCGAGGTCTCGAAGAGCGAGCTGGAGCGCGGCACGTTCGTGCCGAACGACGAGGTGGGCGGCGTCGAATGGGTGCCGCTCGCGAAGGTCGGCAAGCGCCTCACCTACGAGCGCGACGCGGAGCTGCTGCAGCGCTTCGCCGAGCTCGCGGTCACGGGCGAACTCGAGAGCTTCGCGCTCATCGCCCTCCGCCACGCGAAGGCCGCGTTCGACTCCCCCTCCGGCGCGGACGCCGACCGCCGGCTCACGGCGCGGGGCCAGGCGCAGGCGCGCGCCGTCGTGCCCGCGCTCGCCGCCTGGGGGCCCACCCGGATCGTGAGCAGCACGGCCGCCAGATGCCTGGCGACCGTCGCCCCGTTCGCGCGGGCGACCGGCATCGAGGTGAAGAAGGCCCCGCAGCTGAGCCAGGACGGCTGGGAGCAGCGTCAGCACGACCCGAGCGGTGTGCGGGAGGTCGTGGACCGCCGCATCGCGAAGGGGCGGACGACCGTGCTGTGCAGCCACGCGCCGGTGCTGCCCGAGATCATCGAGCAGATCGCGGAGGCGACGGGCAGCCCCAACGGCGGCCGGATGACCCGTGCCGGGATCCTCGGCACGGCGGAGTTCTCGGTCGTGCACCTCGCCGCGAAGGCACCCCATCGGGTCCTCGCGATCGAGACGCACGCCGCGCCCGAGTGAACCGACGGGTACCTGAGCGCGCACGAAATCCCTGGTCGACGCCCCCGATCCGCGCGCACCGTGTCCGCGTCGAGACCGGTCGTTCACCGTCCGTTCACCGTCGGTAGGCACTCGCGCTACCCGGTCTCCTTAGCGTGGCGGCGCTCGCGAAGGAAGAGGCACTCCCTCCACGCGGGCTCCTGCAACCCGAATCCGGAAGGATCCCCCTTTTGAAGCACATGCGTGCAGGCCTCGCCATCGGCACGGCCATCACCGCGATCATCGCGCTCTCCTCCTGCGCCTCCAACGAGGCCGGCGGCAGCGGCTCGGGCTCGTCCTCCTCCGCGTCGACGGCGACCCTCTCCGGTCAGCTGAACGGTCAGGGCTCCTCGGCGCAGGGCAACGCCCAGACCCAGTGGATCAAGGACTTCCAGACCGCCAACTCGGGCGTGACGATCAACTACAACCCGGTCGGCTCCGGTGCGGGCCGCACCGCGTTCGAGCAGGGCGGCGCGCAGTACGCCGGCTCCGACACCTACCTGTCGAGCGCCGAGGTGGGCGGCACCTTCGCCCTCTGCAACGGCAAGGGCATCGACCTCCCCGACTACATCTCCCCGATCGCGCTCGCGTTCAACGTGAAGGGCGTCTCGTCCCTCAACCTCGACGCGACCACGCTCGCGAAGATCTTCTCGGGCAAGATCACCACCTGGAACGACCCGGCGATCAAGGCGCTCAACAGCGGCGCCAACCTCCCGGCGACCAAGATCGACCCGGTGCACCGCTCCGACAAGTCGGGCACCACGCACAACTTCACCGACTACCTGAACAAGACGGCGCCCTCGGTGTGGACCAACAAGGGCGACGACACCTTCCCTTACAAGACCGGTGAGGGCGCCCAGGGCACCTCCGGCGTCGTCGCGGCCATCAAGGGCGGCAACGGCACCATCGGCTACATCGACAACTCGCAGGTCGGCTCCCTGACGGTCGCGAAGGTCAAGGTCGGCTCGACCTTCGTCGCCCCGTCCGCTGACGGCGCCGCGAAGGCGGCCGAGGCCGGCACCGTCGAGTCCGGGCGCGACGCGTCCGACTTCGCGATCGACGTCAACCGCACCACGACCGACCCGACCCAGTGGCCGATCACGCTCATCTCGAACCTGATCGTCTGCAAGCAGTACAAGGACCCGTCGGTCGGCAAGCTCGTCGGCGCCTACGCCACCTACGTGACCAGCACCGAGGGCCAGGCCGCCGGCGCGAAGGTCGCGGGCTCGGCCCCGATGTCCGCCGCGCTGATCGCGAAGGTCCAGGCGGTCGCCAAGGCGATCAAGTAGCCCCACGCACGACGGCGGGGTCGGAGGGGCGTTCCGGCCCTCCGGCCCCGCCGTTAGCATGCAACACGCTGCCCGCTCCCGATCCACAAGGACCTGCTCATGACCTCGAGCTCCGCGCCCGTCCCCACGGTCGCGACCGCGAAGCCGGTCCGCCGGCTCGGTGACCGGGCGTTCTCGACGATCGCGCTCGCCGCGGGCCTGCTGATCCTCGTGGCCCTCGCCGCGGTCGCCGTCTTCCTCGTCGGGCAGAGCATCCCCGCCCTCGGCGCGAAGAAGGATCAGCTCCCGGTCGGCTTCACGAGCTTCTTCTCGTACGCCGTCCCGCTCGTCTTCGGCACCGTCTGGGCCGCGGTGCTCTCCCTGATCTTCGCGGTGCCGCTCTCGATCGGCATCGCCCTCTTCATCTCGCACTACGCGCCCCGCCGCGTCGCCCGCGGCCTCGGCTACATCATCGATCTGCTCGCGGCCGTGCCGTCGGTGGTCTACGGACTCTGGGGCATCACCGTGCTCGCCCCGTTCGTGCAGCCCTTCTACACGTTCCTCGGGAAGTACTTCGGCTGGATCCCGTTCTTCGGCGGCACGGTCTCGGCGACGGGCCGCACGGTCCTCACCGTCGCGGTCGTGCTCGCGGTGATGATCCTGCCGATCGTCACGGCGCTCTGCCGCGAGGTCTTCCTGCAGACCCCCCGGTTGCAGGAGGAGGCCGCCCTCGCCCTCGGCGCCACCCGGTGGGAGATGATCCGGATGTCCGTGCTGCCCTTCGGGCGGGCGGGCATCGTCTCCGCGATCATGCTCGGCCTCGGACGCGCGCTCGGCGAGACGCTCGCCGTCGCGCTCGTGCTCTCGCCCGCGGTCGTGGTGTCGTTCTTCGTCCTCACCACCCAGAACCCGACGACGATCGCCGCGAACATCGCGCTGCAGTTCCCCGACTCGTACGGGATCTCGGTCAACATCCTGATCGCCACCGGGCTCGTGCTCTTCGTCCTCACCTTCGTCGTGAACGCGCTGGCGCGGGCCATCGTCTCCCGCACCGCCGTCGGAAAGGGTCAGTGATGGCCTCGGCAGTGATCGGCTCCGGCGTGCGCCGCGCGAGCCTCCCCCGCTACTCCACGGTCGGGCTGCTCGCGATCAGCTGGGTCGTGATGGCGGGGCTGTTCCTGCTGTTCTTCCTGGCGGGGATGACCGCGGCCTACAACCTCGTCGGCGTCGTGTTCTTCGGCACCGTGCTGTGGGGAGTCGCCATCTGGGTGCTCTCCTTCATCGTCGAGGGCTCCAGGAAGGCGAAGGACCGCCTCGTCACGGCGCTCGTCTCCACCGCGTTCGTGATCGCCCTCCTCCCGCTCGTGTCCCTGGTCGAGACGGTCGTCCAGCGCGGGCTGGCCCGGTTCGACGCCGGCTTCTTCACCGAGTCGATGCGCAACATCGTCGGCCCGGGTGGCGGCGGCATCCACGCGATCGTCGGCACGCTCGAGATCACGCTCGGCGCGGCCGTCATCTCCGTGCCCGTCGGGCTGCTGTCCGCGATCTACCTCGTCGAGTACGGGCGCGGCGGCATCGCCCGCGCGATCACCTTCCTCGTCGACGTCATGACCGGCATCCCGTCGATCGTGGCCGGCCTGTTCGCCTTCGCGCTCTTCTCCCTCATCACCGGCAACCCGGGCTACCGCTCCGGCTTCGGCGGTTCCGTCGCGCTCAGCCTGCTGATGATCCCGATCGTCGTGCGCGCGAGCGAGGAGATGCTGAAGCTCGTGCCGAACGAGCTGCGGGAGGCCTCGTACGCGCTCGGCGTGCCGCGGTGGCTGACGATCCTGAAGGTCGTGCTCCCCACGGCGCTCGCGGGCATCGTGACGGGCGTGACCCTCGCGATCGCCCGCGTCATCGGCGAGACCGCGCCGCTGCTGCTCGTCGCCGGCTACACGACGAGCATGAACTACGACCTCTTCAACGGGCCCATGGTGACGCTGCCGGTCTTCAGCTACACGCAGTACGCGCAGCCGGGGGTCGACCCGACCCCGTCGCTCGACCGGGCGTGGACGGCCGCGCTGGTCCTGATCCTGCTCGTGCTGCTGCTGAACCTGGTCGCGCGCCTCATCGCCCGCTTCTTCTCCCCCAAGCTCCCGGCCTGACCGGCACCCGAAGGATCACCGCATGTCCAAGCGCATCGTCGTCAACGATCTGAACGTCTACTACGGCAGCTTCCGCGCCGTCGAAGGCGTCTCGCTCACCATCGAGCCCCGCACGGTCACCGCCTTCATCGGCCCCTCCGGCTGCGGCAAGTCGACCTTCCTCCGCACCCTGAACCGCATGCACGAGGTGATCCCCGGCGCCCGCGTCGAGGGCGAGGTGCTCGTCGACGGCAGCAACCTCTACGGGCCCGGCGTCGACCCGGTGCTCGTGCGGCGCCAGGTGGGCATGGTGTTCCAGCGGCCGAACCCGTTCCCCACGATGTCCATCCGGGACAACGTGCTCGCGGGCGTGAAGCTGAACAACCGGCGCATGGCGAAGTCGGACGCCGACGACCTCGTGGAGCGGTCGCTCAAGGGGGCGAACCTCTGGAACGAGGTGAAGGACCGGCTGAACCTGCCCGGCAACGGGCTCTCCGGCGGCCAGCAGCAGCGGCTCTGCATCGCGCGCGCCATCGCCGTCTCACCCGACGTGCTGCTGATGGACGAGCCGTGCTCCGCCCTCGACCCGATCTCGACCCTGGCGATCGAGGACCTGATCGAGGAGCTCAAGTCCGAGTACACGATCGTGATCGTGACGCACAACATGCAGCAGGCGTCCCGCGTCTCCGACAAGACGGCGTTCTTCAACATCGCCGGCACGGGCAAGCCGGGCAAGCTCATCGAGTACGACGACACCAGCATGATGTTCTCGAAGCCGACGCAGAAGGCGACCGAGGACTACGTCTCCGGCCGCTTCGGCTGATCCGCGTCGCGCCGGGGCCGTAGCGCGATCCGTGCCGCGGGCGCCCCGGCCGCGGACGGTCCGAGCACGTCAGCAGGACCACGGCGCTTCAGCAGGATCCATCGGGCCGATGTGTCCTGCTGAAGCCGGCGGGTCCTGCTGACGTGCTCCGGAGGGTCAGGCGTTGAGCTTGACCGACACGATCGGCCTCGTGGTCGGCTGGGCGGAGCCGCCCTGCGGCTCGACGGTGACGGCCAGCGACTCGCCCGAGCTGGGCGTCCCGGTCAGCAGCACGTACTTCTGCCCGCCCGGTTCGTAGAGCCCCGCACTCGTGATCGTCGAGCCGCGCACGCTCCAGAGCTGGAGCACCTTCCCCGACGGGACCTTCACGCCGCTCAGCACCACCGCCGTGCGGTGCTCGCTGCTCGACCAGAAGACCGTTGCCGAGCCGCCGCTCGCGACGGACGCACGGGCCTGCTGCACATCGGGCGCCTGCCACACGGCGACGACCTCGCTCTGCGGCTCGAGCAGCGTGCGCTGCAGCAGGAAACCGCCCCCGAACAGCAGCACCGCAGCGGCCGCGAGCGCCACCCACACCACCGGTCGACGGCGACGACGGCGCTTCGGCACGACGTGGTCCCCTGCCGGCATGGGCGCGGGCGTCTCCGGCTCGGCTTCGACCGTGTCCTCCACCGGGAGCTGCGGGGTCGTCGCGATCGCGTCGAGCAGACGCCCGCGGAGGGCGGCCGGAGGCGCCTCCTCCGGTACCGCGAGCCCGAGCGCGACGGCGGTGTCGGTGAGCCCGACGACCTCGTGGTGCAGCTCCTCCGACTCCTGCATGGCGGACTCGACGAGCGCCGCCTCCTCCGCATCCACCGCGTGCACCGCGTACGCGCCGCTCAGCAGGTGCGCGTCCTCACGGTTGGTCATGACGTCACCCCCATCGCGTCGCGGAGACGGATCATGCCGTCCCGGATCCTGGTCTTGATCGTGCCGACCGGCACGTGCAGTCGCGCAGCGATCTCCGAGTGCGTGAGCCCGCCGTAGTAGGCGAGCTCGACCGCTTCGCGCTGCAGCTCGGTCAGGCCCGCGAGCGCCCGCTTCACACGCTCGCCCTCGAGGGTGATCTCGACGTGCTCCGCGACCTGGTCGTACTCGCGGTCGTAGTCGCGCACGCCCACCTTGACGTCGCGCTCACGGCTCGACTGCGAGGCGCGCACGCGGTCGACGGCGCGGCGGTGCGCCATCGTCAGCATCCAGGACATGGCGCTGCCGCGCTCGGGCTGGTAGCGGGAGGCCGTCTGCCAGATCTCGAGGTAGATCTCCTGCGTGACCTCCTCGGACTGGGCCGGGTCGACGAGCAGTCGCCGGACCAGACCGAAGATGCGGGCCGCGGTCGCGTCGTAGAGGTCGGCGAACGCGCGCTGATCACCGCGAGCGATGCGCGCCAGGCGGTCCTCAGCGGTGTCCCGCATGCCGGAGAGCGCGTCGCCGGTGTCGGGATCCATGACCACCAGCATGCAGCACCTCCTCCACTCCGGGCGCCGAGGTCCGGACACCCGTTCGCGGGCGGTCCACCACCCGTCGACGCGAGGCGTTCGGAGCGCCGGGGGACACGGATTGCCGCGGAGCGCCGGCACCGCTGTGGAGTGTGCCGAGCCGCAGAAACGCCTCTCGGCGCGAGGCCGCTCGAAGCGGCTGAAAATGGAGCCCGGGGTTACTGCGGCCCGGCGGGCCCCGAAGGACCGCCCCTAGTCTAAAGCGCCGTCCCGCTGGAGCCGTGCGGATGCCGTGAGCTCATCGGCGAGCTGCGTCAGCCGCGACGCTCGTCGCGTGAGGACCTCCGCCCGCTGCGGCTCGGTCGCATCGGCGTCGTCCGCGAGGTCGAGCGAGCCGTCCGCCGTGACCCGGGAGAACGCCGCCGCGCGGTCGAGCGCGAGCGCGAGGTCGCCCGCGAAGACGCCCCGGAGGATCTCATCGGCGAGCGCCAGCAGCTCCTCCGGTCCGGCCGGCGACGGCGCCCCGGCGACCACCGGGGAGATGCCCACGAGCCGCTCGACGCCGCGTCCGTACGCGAGCGCCACGGGTGCCGCGTCCCGCCGCACCATCTCCCGCAGGAGGTAGAGACGCCACAGCGCGCCGGGCAGGCTGAGGGCTGCGGCACGCGACCACAGCTCCGCGACAGCGTCGATGCCCTCCCGCTCGGCGAAGGCGACCAGCCGCTCCACGATCTCGGGATCCGGATCCGCGCGGACCCGACTCACGAGCGCCTGCGCCGTCTCGTGCGCGGACCGTACGAGCACCGCCGGATCCTCGCCGCCCTTGACGAAGTCGAAGTGCTCCGAGGGCATCCGCACCGGGCGAGGGAAATCGGCCATCGACCCAGCGTACGAGCCGGCCCTCCGCCTCGCTCTCCAGCGCGAACACAGTCCACATTCAGCGAACGAGTCATATCCTCACAGCATGCTCGGACTCATCATCGCTCTGCTCGTCATCTGGCTGATCCTCGCCATCGTCGGCTTCACCATCAAGGGCCTGATCTGGCTGGCGATCATCGGCATCGTGCTCTTCATCATCACGGGCATCATCGGCTTCATCCGCCGCCGCGTCTGAGCACGCTCGGCCTACTCCACCCCGGGGGGACTGCTCCACCCGCTCCGGCGCATGGAGCAGTCCCCCCGGGGTGGACTTCCGGGTCGGCCGCCCCGCGAGCGCGGCTACGCTCGAGTCCAGGGGCCTCTAGCTCAGTCGGTAGAGCATCGGACTTTTAATCCGCGGGTCGTGGGTTCGAGCCCCACGGGGCCCACCCGATCGGCGTAGTTGCGCGGATCGCGTCTCGGTGCCCCAGAGCGTCTCCGAACTTATTCCGAACATTCGGTCGAGGTGCGTCGCGGTGTCCGCGGTCCCGACCTTCCTCGACATGTACACGTCCTGCGTCATCGAGGGTCGCTTATGGCCGAGGTACTCGGCGATGCCGCGCGCTGAGACGCCGGCGACGTCGAGGGCGGTGGCGCAGGTCTTGCGCAGCCCGTGCGAGGTGAAGGTCGGGTAGCCGAGTCGGACCCGATTCACCCGCCAGTCGGCTTCGGTGTTGTTGGTGTCCCGGAGCTTGCCGGACAGCGAGGGGAAGACGACCTCGGCGGTCCGCTCCCGTCGTTGCAGCAGCTCGAGGACCTCGAGCGGAACGCTGATGACGCGGTTCGACGTGTCGGTCTTCCCGTGCTCCTGGATCTCGAGGCCGCGTTCCTTCGTGCGCACCACGGTCGCGGCGAAGGTGACGGTGGCGGCATCCAGATCGACGTGCGACCAGCGCAGCGCGAGCGCTTCGCCGATCCGGCAGCCGGTGAAGAGCATGAACTCGAACAGGTCGCTGATGTCGAGTTCCCGCAGCTTCTCGTCCGCCCGGATCGTCTCGAGGAACGCAGGCACGCCGTCCAGCGGGATCGCCGTCGACGCGTGCGTGACCTTCCGGCGCGGCGACTCGACCGCGGAGATCGGGTTCGAGCGGAGGACGTCGCTGCGGACCGCGATACCGAACATGCCGGAGAGCACCGACCGGCAGGTCTTCGCCGCGCCAGGCCCGTGCTCTCTGTTGACCGTGTTCAGGAACGCCTGGATGCGCCTCGGAGTCGCTTCCTCGACCCGGAGATCGCCGATGCGCGGGAGGATCTGCTTCCGCAGCGCATGCGCATACGTGTCCACGGTCCGGGGCGACCGCTCGGACTCCCGCTTCACTTCGATGAACTGCGCTGCGAGCACCTCGAGCCGGGTACTCCCTCGGAGCTCCCCGCCTTCCGGCGTCGCGAGGTCGACCAGGGCTTCCTGCAGCGCCTGGATCGCTTTCGCCCCGGTCCGCCCTGCCCGGCGTCGCTCGATTTGCCGGCGTTTGCCGTCCGGAAACCGGCAGAGGGTCCGCGCGCGCCACACGCCAGGCTCAACCTCGTCGACGTTGACGATGCCATGGCTGCCGATGGGCATCCGGGGTCGTCCCATGACCTACCAGCGTCCCCGCGATGCCGCCGAGTTCAGCCAGCCTGGCAGCGCATCGCTGATCCACTGTCCGGCCTGGTCGTAGACCTCGTGCACTGCGAGTCGGTCGGCGAGCGCCCTGCCGACGGGGATCGACGTCAGCGCTTCGCGGACTGCGCGGGCGCTCTCCGTGTTGCAGAGGTAGGTGATGCTGTTCGCGTCGCCGAGGTCGAGCCGGCGCCGGAACGCTTGGAAGATCGCCACATACCGCGGCATCCGCTTCGGCGTCAGTTCGACCTCGATCAGCTCCACCCAGCCCGGTCCGAGCGCGACGCCGTCCGCCTGATGCCCACCCGCATAGCTCGGCTTCTCATCACGCTGCCACGCGTACCCAGCGGCCGCGTACCGGGCGGACGCCGCGGAGACGGCGACCTCGTGCCGCGTGGTCTGCCGGTACAGGCTCGGTTTCCCCAAACCGGTCCCCGCGTAGGTGCCCCACACCAGCGACCCGCCGGCCCCACCGAGCTGCGCCCGTCCCACCAGACCCGCGGTCTCCATCCGCGCGCACCAGGCCTGCGCCCGCCGCACGGACACCGGCGACTGCTGACTGTTCAACGCCCCGAGCACCCACCTGACGGACTGCACGTTCGCGATCCGCACGATCTGGAACCACGTCATCATCTGCTCATCACGCGCCATCACCCACACGTTCCGCTCGTCCGTATCCAACGTCCGCACCACGCTGCCCTCTCCGACCGATCCCCGTCCGCTCACCGAACGAGAACACCGTCCACCGACAGCACCACCTCTACGCCTTCCCCGCCACCTTCCGTCAGTTCATGTGACACACCAGCACAACTCATCCCCACTCCCTCCTCCTCTTCGTCTCCCCCTCCTGCCCTTCTTCTTGCCCTGTCCTGGCCTGCCACCTGCACTTCCGAACCACCCTCAGTCAGCAATGCTCTTTCTGCTGAGTGAGGGTGGTTCGGAAGCCGCGCAGCGGAGGTGGCAGGCCAGGACAGGGCAAGACGCCCGAAACCCCTCGCCACCCCCATCACCCCGAACGACGTACACAACGACCGGGCCAGCGAGGGGCTCAAGCCGCCCCTGCCTCCTACCGCGTCGCCGATCCGCCAGTTCGCCTTGAGAGTGATCCTCGAAACGTCTCGCGCCGTTCTCGCTTGTCCCCTCCTGCGACAGCTCGCACCCTCGATTGAGCGAGGACGCCCCGATGGGACCGTGTCCAGGTGGAGAGCATCGTGCCAACGGGCAGCGCGCCCCTGCGTGCCTCATCCTGGTGGTGATGACGCGAGGTGTCGGTGAGTCGTCGGGCTGGCGGATCGCGCCTGTCCGGCACGGGAAGGCGCGCTCGAGAGGCGGTCTGCGCTCGGCACTGACCACTTTGGTCGCGGTGATCGTCGTCATCACGGTGGGAGGTCTGGGCATCGTCGGATGGACGGTGTCGCAGGTGTCGAACGGGATCCACCGATCCGCCATCGTGCTGCCGTCGTCGCCCACGGCGGAGACGAACATCCTGCTGATGGGCCTCGACAGTCGCGTCGACGAGGACGGCAAGCCGTTCCCACGCTCGATCTACCAGGCGCTGCACGCGGGCAACAGCTCGGATGGCGGGTACAACACGAATGTCTTGATGCTCATCCACATTCCGGCTGGTGGCGGCCGGGCGGTCGGGATCTCGATCCCTCGAGACGATTACGCCGCGTACCCGGGTTCGCCGTACGGGGAGTCGCACGGCAAGATCAAGGAGGCATACGGTCTCGAGTTCGCGGACACGTTCGACCGTCTCGTCTCGACGGGCTCGATGAGCCGAGCCGCCGCGTACCAGGCGGCGCGGGGCGCTGCGAGGCGTGAGGAGATCGCCACGGTGTCCGCGTTCCTCGGCGGTGTCCCGATCAACCATTTCGTCGAGGTGACGATGGCCGCGTTCTACAAGGTCGCGCTCGCTGTGCAGCCGATCGAGATGTGCGTGAAGGAATCCACCTCCGACCCGTACTCGAACGCGCACTTTCGCAAGGGCTATCAGGAGCTCACCGCGGAGACCGCCGTCGAGTTCGTCCGACAGCGACGTGATCTGAACAATCCTGCTCTGAACTTCACCGACCTCGATCGAGCCAGACGCCAGCAGGCGTTCATCATCGACGTGCTCCACAAGCTGCGCCAGACGGGCGAGATCACCAATCCCGTGACGCTCCAGACCCTGTTCAACACGGCGAAGCAGGACATCGCCCTCGACAGCGGCTTCGACCCGCTCAGCCTCGCGGGCGTCGCCGAGCACTTCGCCGGTGGGGGAATCACCTTCCAGACGCTCCCGATCACCGGGTATGCGACCATCAACGGCAGCGACGTCAACACGGTCGATCTGCCCGCGATCCGCTCCCAGACCGCGCACATCCTGTCGGCATCGGACCACCCGAGCGCGAGACACCCCTCGACACGCTCCTCGACACGCCCGACGTCGACGCCCACGAGGGAGAGTTCCGCGACTTCGCGTCCGGCACCGAGTCGGACGGCGAATGCCACACTCGACCCCATCCAGTCGGGGTCGATCGTCTGCGTCAAGTAGGCCCGCGCGTGTGCGGGCGGCGGTGTTGCCCGCGCGGGTCAGAGCGGGACCTCGCGGCCGACGACGATCGTCCGGTCGCGGGGCAACTCGATGAGGTCCAGCGGGTCCGGAGCGAGCCGCTCGACAGCGAGGAACACGCCCTGCGCCCATCGGTACATCGATCCGCGAGGGTTGTACCGCGGGATCGGTGTCGAGACGTAGAAGGTCGCTGCAGCGGGATCGAAGTCATCGAGGGCGCCCGCGGCAGCCTCACGAGCATCCTCGAGGATCTCCGCCATGCGCAGGCGCTCACGGAACCCGATCTGCGCCACGACCTGCATGATGCCGCCGCCGAGCGGAACGATTCGAACACGATCCGCCGAGCCGGTCGTGAATGGAACAGTGGCCGTGTTCCAGGTGAAGATCAGCGCCCGCTCCTGCAGAGCCCTCGTCTGCTGCACCATCGTCCGCAGCGCGATCGGCACCACCTTCTCGTTCCGAGCGGTGAAGACAGCGGCTCCGGGGACCCGGACCACCTCGGGACGACGGAGCAGGTCGAGCAGGTCCGTCAGGGGCGCTTCGTCGGTGCGTCGCGCGGCGCGGATACGGCGCTGCCCGACCCACCAGGTGCTCGTCACCACGAAGAACACTGCACCGATGGTGAGCGGCAACCAGCCACCCGAAGGTGCCTTCGGGAGGTTGGCTGCGACGAACAGGAGCATCACGAGCAGTACGCCCACGACAGGGAGGTCTCGGCGCGGGATCCGACCGTGGCGATGATGGGTCCAGCCGAGGTACACGATCGCGGTGATGGAGATCGTCGTCGTGACGGCGATGCCGTACGCCGACGCCAGTGCTGCGGAGCTGCGGAACCCGATCGTCACGCCGAGCACCGCGAGAGCGAGCACCACGTTGATAGCGGGGACGAAGATCTGCGCGCCTTGCGTCTCGGAGGTGTGCACCACGCGCAGCGGCGGGAAGATCCCGAGCCGCCACGCCTGATGGACGACCGAGAACGCCCCGGAGATGACGGCCTGGGAAGCGATGATCGTTGCGGCCGTCGCGAGCACGATGGCCGGCACCTGCGCCCAGCCGGGCACGAGGGCGTAGAAGGGCGATCCTGCACGGTCGGGGTGGCGGACGACGAGCGACGCCTGCCCGAGGTAGTTGAGGATCAGCGCAGGGAACACGACCAGAAGCCACGCACGGGTGATGGGCCGCCGACCGAAGTGCCCCATATCGGCGTACAGCGCTTCCGCGCCGGTCACCGCGAGTACCACGGACCCGAGCGACAGGAACGCGACGGCTGGCTGCTGCACGAAGAACAGCACGACCCAGTGCGGCGACAGCACCTGCAGCACGCTCGGGTCCTGCAAGAGCGAGATCACACCGGTCACCGCCAGGAGTGCGAACCAGAACAGCATGATCGGTCCGTAGACGCGGCCGATGGCGCCGGAGCCGACGCGCTGCAGCACGAACACGCCGATGAGCACCACGACGGCGATCGGGAGCACCAGCGGGCCGAACCCCGGGTCGATGCCCTTCACTCCCTCGACGGCGGAAAGCACGGAGATGGCCGGCGTGATGACACTGTCGCCGAGAAACATCGCCGCTCCGAGCATCGCCACCACGGTGAACACGCCGAGGGCGCGTCCGCGCACTCCGACGCGCCGCAGGAGACCGAAAAGCGCCAGCAGACCGCCCTCACCGTCGTTGTCCGCCCGCATCAAGTACCGCACATACAGAACGGTCACCACGAGCGTCAACGCCCACACGATGGTCGATGTCGAGCCGTAGACGAACGCCTGGCCCGGCGCACGAGCACCCTCGGTCGCGAAGGTCGAGGACGCCGCGTACAACGGACTCGTCCCGATGTCGCCGAAGACCACGCCCATCGCCGCGACCGCCGCACCGACCCCCGCGCGATTCGGCCGTCCCCTTCGCACCCGCCGACTCCCCAGAATGACACGCGACATGGATGAACGCTCGCATGCGTCAACGACCCGATTCCTGAGCGTGGGACAACGATCAGGACTCCCCCGGCGAATATGCCTGCAGGCCGCCGCAGCGCTCTCCATAAAGGCCCTCCACCCGCAAGAAAGGGCAGCCTCACCACACTAAGGACAGGCGTGCCGAAGTAAGGACAGCCGCACCGAATTACGGCGCCGACTTCGGCATGTTCCTGTTCGCGACATGATCGCGCTGTCAGGGATCGATGTTTCCCCGCCTACGGATGGGATGCTTTCCGAGCACGCGTCACTGCTTTCGGAGCGTGCAACCGAACGGATGTCGAGGCATGGAGAGGGGACGCGCATGGCTGACAGTCACAGTTCGCGTCCCCCGTCGACCCGCTGATCTGCGCACTCGCGTAGCGGTCGGTCGCCCGGCGGGGGACAGATCTCCGGGCACCGGTCGTGTGCTCGATCGAGTCGTATTCGTTCGGTCCGCCGTCGGCGGAGAGAAGAGCCTTTGGTGAGCACGAATTCCACCGCGCGCGATGACAGCGCATCCATCGCCGTTCTCGACTCGGCTCATGTCGGTGACATTCAGGGCGCGATGGGGACGATCCGTCTCGATGATTCCGACACGAGACGGCGCTTTCCCAGGCGGCTGAAGACCCTGCTCGCGATCGTCGGTCCCGGCCTGATCGTGATGGTCGGTGACAACGACGCCGGCGCATTCAGCACCTATTCGCAAGCCGGCCAGAACTACGGCACGAGCCTGTTGTGGACGCTGCTGCTGCTCGTCCCCGTGCTCTACCTGAACCAGGAGATGGTGCTGCGGCTCGGCGCCGTCACGGGCGTCGGACACGCGCGGTTGATCCTGGAGCGCTTCGGCCGCTTCTGGGGCGCGTTCAGTGTGATCGACCTGTTTCTGCTGAACGCGCTCACCATCGTGACCGAGTTCATCGGGATCAGTCTTGGTCTCGATTACCTCGGCATCCCCAGGCTGCCGGGCGTGCTCGTGGCGGCGCTGCTGGTGATCGCGTCGGCGAGCACCGGGTCCTTCCGCAGATTCGAACGCGTCTGCCTGGTGCTCGTCGCGGGGTCTCTGCTGCTGGTACCGATCTTCCTGCTGGCGCATCCGCCGCTCGGCCGGATCGCGACCGGGTTCTTCATCCCTGGGCTGCCGCCGCACGCGCCCCTGTCCACGGTCATGCTGCTCGTGATCGGCATCGTGGGCACGACTGTGGCGCCGTGGCAGCTGTTCTTCCAGCAGTCCTACGTGATCGACAAGCGGATCACGCCCCGCTTCATCGGCTACGAGAAGGTCGACCTCTGGATCGGGATCGTGATCGTCGTCGTCGGAGCCGGCGCCATGATCTCCTTCACCGCCGCCGCGTTCGCCGGGCATCCGGAGGCGGGGAACTTCACCGACGCCCTCGGGGTCGCGGAGGGGCTGGGGAGGCATGTCGTCCCCATCGCGGGAGTGCTCTTCGCGATCGCGCTGATCGACGCGTCCATCATCGGTGCGGCGGCCGTCGGGCTCGCGACCTCCTACGCGCTCGGTGACGTCCTCGGTCTGAAGCACTCACTGCACCGGAAGCCCAAGGAGGCCAAAGGGTTCTACGCGGTGTTCGGCGCGCTGCTGCTCGTGTCGGCGGCGATCGTGCTGATCCCCGGCAGCCCGCTCGGCCTCATCACGACCGGTGTGCAGACCCTCGCCGGAGTCCTGCTGCCGTCCGCGGCCGTGTTCCTCCTGCTGCTCTGCAACGACCGTGAAGTCCTCGGGCCCTGGGTGAACGGACCGAAGCTGAACGCGTGCACGTCCGCAGTCGTCGCGGTGCTCGTGCTGCTCTCCATCGTGCTCACCGCGAGCGTGCTCTTCCCCGACATCAGCGGACCGACGATCGTCCTCATCCTCGAAGCCGGTGCCGGGATCACGGTCGGCATCGGTGTCGTCGCGGTGATCGTCCGTCTCCGCCGTCCGCGAGACGAGACGCGGCCGGCGGAGTGCATCGAGCGGACGACGTGGCGCATGCCGCCGCTCGCCCTCCTGCGGCGCCCACGGCTCTCGATCGGGCGACGCGTCGGACTCGGCGTCCTCCGCGGCTACCTCCTGCTCGCGATGATCCTCGTGGTGGTCCGCATCTTCCAGCTCGCGGTCGCGCACTGACGTCCCGAACAAGGGGAGAACTCATGAGCATCGACACACCCGCCGGGTCACCGGTCGCATCGGTCTACCTCTCCGGACTGCTCGGCGGGTCGGTGAACCACGTCGCCGGCAAGACCTTGGGGCGCCTTCGCGATGTCGTCGTCCGTCTCGCTGACGACGACTACCCGCGCCTGCGCGCTCTCGTCGTCGCCGTGGGTTCAAAGGCCGTGTTCGTGCCCGTCACCGACGTGGTCGATCTCGCGCAGACCCACGTCACGTTGCGCACGTCCAGATTGGATGTCCGGCCCTTCGAGCGACGTCCCGGGGAGGTGCTGCTCGCCGCCGATGTGCTCGGGCACCGCCTCATCGACCTCGAGAACGCGGATTTCGTCCGCGCCCGGGATGCCCTGCTGCGACGCGACGACGCATCCTGGATCGTCAGCGGTCTCGACGTGCGACGTCGCCGCTGGCTGCCACGCGCAGGACAGGCGCGGTCGACCCGAGACTGGAAGTCCTTCGAAGCGCTCATCGGCCACGCTCCCAGCCTGCTGTTCCGCTCCGCGTTCGGACGGGTTCGACGTTTCCGCCCCGCGGAGATCGCGGACCTGCTCGAGAACGCGACCCCGGACGAGCAGACCGAGCTGCTCGCGCAAGTCCATTCGGACCCTGAACTCGAAGCCGACGTCTTCGAGGAGCTCGACGAGGACCAGCAGGCCCGGCTGCTCCGCGACCGACCGATCGAGGAGGTCGCCCACGTCCTCACCCGCATGCGCCTCGACGACGCGGCGGACGCGATCGCCGACCTGCCACAAGCACGCCGGGCTCCGGTCCTCGATCTGATGCCTGCGGCTCACCGGGGGAAGATCATCGCGCTCCTCGGGTTCGCTCCCACCACCGCAGGAGGCCTCATGACTCCCGACTTCATCGCGCTGTCCGAAACCGCGACGATCGGGGAGGCACTCGACCGCATCCGGAACGCCGTCGCACATCAGCCGGAAGCGCTCACCAGCGTCTTCACGCTCGACGCCGGCGGCAGACTCGCCGGAGCGGCGTCGGTCGTGACCCTCCTCCAGCACGACGCGAGCGCCGCGCTCAGCGACATCGCGAACGCATCCGCCATCCGGGTCGGGCCGGGCGACGACATCGTCACGGTCACCACCCGCATGGCGGACTTCAACCTCCTCACCCTGCCCGTCGTCGACGAGAGCGGCACCCTCATCGGCGTCGTCACCGTCGACGATGCCCTGGAAGCCGCCATACCCGACGATTGGCGGCGACGCACCGGCTCGGCACCCCAACCCACGACGAACGCGACGCACGAGACCGGTCCCTCTCACGTCGGCCACGGATCGGGCCCGGGCCTGTGACGGCCGGGCGCCAGCGGTCCGGCCGGGCTCGAGGCCTCCGCCCATGACCGAGAGCAGCGCTCACGGACCGAGCCCGGTGATCGATCAGGCGCGGACGATGCTGCGAGGCGGGATTGCCCCCTCAGTGGTCGCTGTCCGGCTCGACCTCCCACCCGCGTTCGTCGACCTGATCGCCGAGGAGCTCCGTACTGCGGACATCGCCCACGCGCCCCGTCCGCGTCGTCGACCTCCCCGCCAGCGGCTGCGTTCCCTGGCGACGCTGCTCGCCGCCCTCGGATGCCTGACGGCGGCGGCCGTCGGCGACCTGACGAACGAGGCCGGGTGGTCCGCGCTTGCCGCAGGCGTCGCGGTCCTGGTGATCATCGACGCCCACCGCACCGCCCGCGCCCTCCGCCACAGATCCCGTGGACCTGCCCCAGCGGACCCGCGCACATGGACAGGCGACCGTGACGAACGGAGTACACAGTGAACGCAGATGCCTCAGACCGGCAGGTTCCGGAACCGCACGTGCACCTCGACATCGACACAGCAGAACGGCTCGTCCAGCTCGCCTCGCGACACGCCCAAGGACTGCTCTCCGACGTCGAGTTCCACGACCAACGCGAGCAGCTGCTGACCCAGCGGACCACGAGCAGTGACCACTCCGACCACGGTCGAGGTCACTGATCCGTGGCTCGAGCGCTGGAACCCTTCCCATTCGCCGAAATCAGATGGGCGTCGCGACAGACCCCCGAGCTCACCCACGATCGAAGCCATGCTGCGTTTTGGCATGTCGCGCCGACCCGCCGCGCCTCTGCGCGTCGGATACCGATGAGCAGGGTCAGCTGCACGCCCGTAGACAAGACCGCGCCGTGACAGGCACGGAAGCGACGCCACGATGCGAAGACGCTGCCCCCGACCATCAGGCCCGGATTACGGACCAGAAGCGGGTAGCGCAGGCGCGGGAGGGACACCGGCATGCCCGCCTGGTCTGGCTGCTGATCGGCCCCGGTCTCCTGGCAATGCTCGGCGAGAACGACGGACCGAGCATGCTGTCCTACGCCGCGGACGGCGCCGCCTACGGACTCGGATTCTTCGTGCCCTTCATCCCGAGCCTGTTCCTCGTGGCATACGTCTGCCAGGAGATGGCGATGCGTGTCGGCGCCGTGACAGGACGCGGATTCGGTGAGCTCGTCCTCTTGCGGTACGGGCGAGCGTGGGGCTGGTTCGCAGCAGCCGACCTCGTCGCGACCAACCTCGTGACGTTGGTCGCGGAGTTCGTGGTCATCCGCATCGGACTGGCCTACTTCGGACTGGGCGCACCAATCGCCGTCGCGCTCGGGATCACCCTGACCGTACTCTCGCTCGGCGCGGCCAAGTACCGCCGCTGGGAACGAATCGTGCTCGGGCTCGCGGTGTTCAACATCCTGTTCCTCGTGGCCGCCGTACTCGTGAAGCCAAACCCGAGTGACCTGGTGGCCGCACTACGATTCCAGCCACTCCCGACAGGCACACCGACCACGATCCTGCTGCTCATCACCTCGACCATCGGCGCCACCGTGACGCCCTGGATGATCTTCTTCCAGCAATCCACCACGGTGGACAAAGGCCTCACCAGCGCCGACATACGGCACGGCCGCCTCGACACTGGACTCGGAGCGGCGCTCGCCGCCACCTTCGGTGTCGCCGCGCTGATCCTCGGCGTCGCCGCAGTCGCTTCCCATTCCGGAGCAGTCACATCCTTGGCAGCCGCGGACTTCCCGTCCCTGCTGGACCGGGCTGCGGGTCCCGCCGTCGGCAGCCTCTTCGCGCTCGGTTTGATCCAGTCGGGCGCACTCGCGATCCTCACGATCTCCGCGAGCACCGGCTACGCCGCAGCAGAGTGCCTCGGGGCCCCGAGGAGCATGAATTCGACGCCGAGGCGCGCAAGCGTCTTCTACACCACCACCCTCGTGAGTGCAGCGACAGCCGGTCTGATCGTCCTCCTCCCCGGAGCGCCGCTGCTCGCGATAGCGCTCAACGCCAACGTGCTGGCGACTGTTCTCCTACCGGTCAGCCTTGTGTTCCTCCTCATGCTGTCCTCCGATAAGGAACTGATGGGTCTGCACGCGAACGGACGTTCGACGAACGCGCTGGCGATCATCTCGATCGCCCTCGTCGGCAGCTGCGGCGCCGCGTACGGCACCGCCAGCTTTCTTGAGGCCGTGCATGTGCTCCCGTCCTGAAAATCCGGAAGACACCGATGCTGGGCACCCCACCGCGATGAGCAACGAACCGAGCGAGCCCGACCGGCCCAGCGAGCTTCCGATCCTCGTGCCGCGCGCCGCGCTCACATCCGTCACCAGGGCGGCCCTCTGGACCCTCCGCGTGCTCGCGGTCGGCCTGACCGCGATGGTCATCTACACCTTCATCTGCCAGCTCTGAGCGATCGATCCCGATCACCGAGGCGCTGGTTCGTTCGGCGCGGCGGGAGCCGCGGCCACGGGCCCGTGAGCCGCACCCCGCCCCCGTGACGTTCCTGGGCGGCGGCAGGTGTACGCGCAGGTCTCACGCATCCTCCCGGCGACGGGCGCGGGCGACCTCGATCGGCTCGCAGGACGGGGTGCAAGGCGAGCTGCCGTCCGCCCGACCCCGTCCCGCGGCTCGTCACGCTTTGTGAGTACCGGTTCGGGTGGTCCAGACGGTCGTCGTTCCCGACACCACCGCGCGCCACAGGTGCCTACCCGTCTTCACAGTCACAGCCGCGACACCCTCGGCGTTCGTCCGGGCGGACTTGACCGTGTGCCACGCGCCCTTCACCTTCTCCTGGAACCGGACCGTCGCGCTGCGCCAGGCGGCGAACTTCTCGGTGCCGGCCACCCAATGCTTCGCCGTCGCCCGCAAGGTCAGCTCATGCCCGGAGCGGTGGGCTCGATCGAAACGCACTTCCGAGCCGAGCCGGACGGCGAAGGTCTCCGACACCACGGTCGTCCCGCCGCTCCACAGCGAGAGCTCGTAACGGTCCCCGACGAGGTCGGCACGGTACTTCTTCCCGGGATCGGTCGCGACATACTTCGCGGTGAGGTGCCCGGACGAGTCGGCGGTGAGGGTTCCGCCAACAGGCCCACCCTCCCCCGGCTCGGCGAACACGAGCTGGTAGGACCCACCGGGAGTCAGATGCGCGAACTTCGCCGTGACGCCCGCATGGATGAACTCACTCACCGTCACGTGATTCGTGAGCGTCTCGGTCGGAATCGGAGTCGTCGTCGCCGCGAATGCGGGCGACGCGACGGTCGAGAGCATGATCGCCGAGGCACCGGCGAAGGTGGCGACCGCCACCGGGATTCGCTTCATACGGACTCCTTCATCTCGTAGGCCCGCATCTCCGCGGGTTCGCGCACGGTACGGCGAAACGCGCCACCGACGAACTCCCGCAACGCCGTACGCGGCCTCGCGCTCCTGGCCGGAACCTGACCACCCGCCCGCGCATCGCCTTCCTCGTACAACGAGATCGGCGCCGCCCGGGAGCGAAGAGCGCCGGCGAAAGTCGCGTCCCCCGGGGTGGAGCATTCCCGCAGTTCCCTCGGCATTCACCGCCGGGCTCGGCTGCTGCGCCGAACGGCGCCCTTCGGTGTCCGCGACCTGCGCCCGCGGGATCGGGCGCCGGCTTGGGTCGGTGCGGATCCCGGGTACCGCGTCACACTGCACCACGCGAGCCGCGCCCTGCGCTCCGCGGCACCTGTCCCGACCTCCGACCTCCGACATCGGCGAGCGGGCCGACGTCCGGTCAGCCTTGGCTTGCATTCGGTGCCGGCCGCGACGGTGGTGTCGAGACTGATCCGGTGAGGGACAGCGGGCTCGAAGCGACGGGCGACTGGGACGACCACCGGCTCGGTCGCGCGAACTGGCTCCGCGCCGGGGTACTCGGCGCGAACGACGGAGTGGTGTCCGTGGCGGCGATCGTCGTCGGTGTCGCCGGCGCGACCGCCGCGGTCAACGCGATCCTGGTTGCCGGTCTCGCCGCGCTGATCGGTGGAGCCGTCTCGATGGCACTCGGCGAATACGTCTCGGTCGGCAGCCAGCGGGACCTCGAACGCGCAAGCCGCGGAGGACAGCACTCGAGCGCAGATGCGAACCCGTGGGCCGCCGCAGGGGCCTCGGCGATCTCGTTCCTCAGCGGCGGCGTCCTGCCTCTGCTCGCGATGACCCTCATGGCCGCGACCGCGCGCATCCCAGTCACCGTGGTGGTGGTCGTGCTCGCCGGCGCGCTCGGCGCCCGACTGGGCGGCGCCGCCCCACTGCGTCCCACCGTCCGGACGATCGTCGGCGGCCCGCTCGCCCTCCTCCTGACCTACCTCATCGGCGGCCTCTTCCACGCCTCCGGCGTCACAGCCCGAGCCGACGACCCTGACCTGAGGCACGAGGCGGGACAGGACCGATGACGCAGCCCAGCCCACGAGATGCGCAGGCGGGCGTTGCGGTCGCTCATCGAGCAGCGCCGATCAGCTGAATTCGCAGACGTCGCGGCTCTGCCAGCGCAAGCGCAGCACCGCGACCGATGTCATCTCCAGGCAGCGCCTCCCTACTGGCCCGATCACCGACTGCGCTCGTCCAGGCCGACGGCCGTTCATCAGCACGGTCTGAGATTCCTGGTACTGAGCCGTCGCTCCAGAGCACCAGTTAGTGGGTTCCGCACTTGGGCCCGAGCTCCGAACCTATTCCGAACATTGGGCGATATCAGGCGCGATCTCCTGTGATCGAGCAGCACCTCGATCCGCGTCAGATCAACGATCTGCTACTCCCCGTGATCTCCCTCGAACCCACTATTTCCACTCCGCGGGTCGTGGGTTCGAGCCCCACGGGGCCCACCCGATCGGCTCGTCTGCGCGGATCGCGTCTCGATCCCCCAAAGGGTGCCCGAACGCATTTCGAACATCCGGTCCACGTGCGTCGCCAGAGCCGGGGCGTCTCGGGTCTCATCCCCAGCAGGCCGCGACATGGCGAACCGCGGTCCACCGGTCCGGGTGATCCGGCGCGGCCTCAGCGAGCATCCGCAACGCCCTCCCACGCATCTTGCGGGCTGTGCGCCGCCAGCGGTTCCATCCTGACTCTTCACGCGGAACGGAACCCAGGCCGAATCAAGTCCGGCCCACCTACTCGCTGCGGAGCGCGGCGACGACCTCCACCTCGACCAACTGATCCGGCCACCCCAAGACGGTCACGCCTTGCAGAGTCCCCGGAGGCTGACGCGGCACGAAGGCGTCGTGCACGACCTCCCAAGCAGCTGCAAGATCGTCAAGGGAGCTCGAAGCGACGAGCACCCGCACAAAGACGACATCCTTCAGGTCGGCACCCGCCGCCGCGAGAGCAATCCTCATGTTGTCCACGCATACGGCGGTCTGACCGACCACATCTCCCGCAGCCACGGTCTGACCCGAAGCGTCGAGCGGGCACGCTCCCGCGAGGAACACGATCTGCGCTCCCTCCGGCACGACAGCCGCGTAGGAGTAGGGGACTGCGCGCGACAGACCAGCTGGGGCGACGAGACGCACTTCAGCACTCACTCCGCCATCGTCGCCCACCGGTCACGCGACACCTCGCGGGCTCGACGGCGTGGCCGTCTCGTCTGCCTGCCCACGCAGACTCGTGTCGAGCCGGGTCGTGCTGGTCAGCGGCGAGGCGCAGAGTGATCGCGTGGATGCGATCGCCGCTGTCGTGGCGCGGCTCGAGGCAGACCTGCCGAGCACCGGACGCCAGCTCGTCGCGATCGACGGGATCGGAGGCAGCGGCAAGACGCTGTTCGCATCGAACCTGGCAGCTCGAGTCACATCACGAGCGGTCGTGATCCTGCACGTCGACGACTTCTTCAACCCACCCGAGGTCCGGCACGCCAGAGGAAGGCACTCCCCCGAAGGCTTCTGGTTGGACACCTACGACTACAACGCCCTGATCGAGAACGCCCTCGAGCCGCTACGAGCCGGCCGCGAGCAGTATCGAGCCGCGCCAGCCGCCCCGCACTCCACCGCGACCGAGGACGCATTGGTGCTCGTCGAGGGAACCTTCCTGCTTCGCGACCTGCTCCTGGGCTACTGGAACTCGTCGGTCTACCTGTCCGTTCCGTTCGCGGTCGCTGCCGCGAGAATGGCGGAGCGCGGCACCGTCACCGACGCCATCGAGGATCCCCGCATCGACAGCTACTTCGGCGCGCAGCGCTTGTACTTCCTTCAGGCGAGCCCCTGGAAGCGCGCATCCATCGTCGTCGACAACACCGACTGGACGCGCCCGCAGCTCCTCGACGGATGCGTCGCGCCCGCGGACTGATCGCCGCGCCGGCTCTCTCGCCGAGCCTCGACTCACGGCCTATGAACGGCCAGCGGCGGCAGGTGACCCAGTAGCCCGGCCATCGCGCGCGCGATGAGCAACGACGGATCCACGATCACCCCATCCGCGATCCGACCGTCCAGCTCTTCGACCCGCAGCGACACGAGCCGCACCTGCTCGGCCTCGTCACCGCCCGCAGCGACACCAGGGCTGGTGCCACGAGCGAGGAAGAGGTGCACCGGCCAGGCCGCGCGACCCGGGTTCGGGAAGAACGCATGCAACGGGATCAGCCCCTCGGGAACGAATCCGAGCTCCTCCTCGCATTCCCGCCGAGCGGCCTCCTCCGGCGTCTCGCCCACCTCGCCGGCTCCGCCAGGCAGGTCCAGAATCCAGCGGTCGATCGGATACCGGTACTGCTCCGCCAGCAGCAGCTCGTCCCCGTCGAGCACGAGCACAGCAACCGCGAACTGCACCGACTCGTCGACCTCGAAGGTGTCCCGCGCCCCCGACGGCAGCACCACCTCGTGCCGCACCACCCGCATCCGACCCGAATGAACCGGCGAACGCGCGACCGTCGACCACCGCGACCGCTCCTCCGACCCCACAGGCTCCACCCCGCCAGCGTCCCACCCCTCCGCACGGTCAGCGAATATCGGAGCATGGCCTGGCCCGTCACCTCGACCCGCATCGCATACGAGAACCGGTGGATTCGAGTCGACGAGGAGACCGTCGTGATGCCGGACGGTTCACCGGGCGTCTACGGCGTCGTCACCATGCGGAGCGACGCCGTCTTCGTCGTCGCCGTCGTCGACGAAGAGGACCGGGTCCTGCTGGTCGAGGTCGATCGGCACACAGTCGGGGTCTCGTTGGAGATTCCTGCCGGTGGCGCCGACGGCGACGCACCCCTGGTCGCTGCAAAGCGCGAGCTGCAGGAGGAGACGGGCTTCGCTGCTGACTCCTGGACGCACCTCGGCGGGATGACTGCGTTGAACGGCGTCTGCCGAGCACCGGAGCACGTCTTTCTCGCCCGCGACCTGCACCTCGTGGACGACTCGATGGCCGCTCGCCATGAGGAGGGCATCCGCTCGCTGTCCCGCCTACCGCTGACGGATGTGCCCCACGCCGGCGCGGCCGGCAGGATCACCGACTCGGAAACCCTCGCCGCGCTGCTCATGGCGCTGGTCACCCTCGGCCGCGTGGCCTGAGCGACGCCCCGACGAGGTCGATCCCGGAATCGGGCGAGTCCGCGACGGGTGCCGAGCACCATCGAGAGGGCGCTTCGCGGCTCGAGCACCAGACGCCTCACCGTCCTCCGCGCGCCCGAGGTCCAAGGGGTGCGTCGAGTTGCGGACGCGAGGAGCACGGCTAGCGTTCCGAGGTGACGATGGCGCACGAGCAGGGTGATCGGTTGGCGCTGCGGCTGCGCGACGAGCTCGGGGCTTGGCACCCGCGAACGGCGGAACAACTCGCGCTCAGGATGGAGTACGAGCAGTTCTTGAGCGATGGGAACGCGGCGGCTCTCGAACGAGACCTGGGCCGTGCTCACGTCACCGGTAGCGCCTTCGTGTTCACTCCGGACCTGCAGAAGATCCTGCTCGGCTTCCACAAGAAGGCCGGCTTCTGGATCCAGCTCGGCGGACATGTCGAGACGACGGACGAGTCCGTCCGAGCCGCAGCCCGCCGTGAAGCGCAGGAGGAAGGCGGCATCGCCGACCTGCTCGACCTCGGGGATGGACCGCTGGACCTCGACCGACACGAACTGGGCCCCGGCTTC
>NZ_JBQCGC010000082.1:0-20422 GCF_051956055.1 Amnibacterium sp. | reverse complement strand
GGGTGGGGAGCCCCCCCCCCCCCCCCCCCCCACGCCCCCCCCCCCGCCGCGTGCCGCGTTTGCCGCCCCCCCCCCCCACAAACCCCCCCACCCACGAAGAGGTCGGAGGACGCATGGACACGTCGTTGCAGGGGAAGGTCGCGGTCGTCACCGGCGCGGCACGCGGCATCGGGCGCGCGATCGCGCTCGAGCTCGCGCAGGCGGGCGCCGACATCGGGCTCGGGCTGCGGGACGTCGAGCGCGACGGCGGCGTCGTCGCCGAGATCGAGGTGCTCGGGCGCCGCGCGATCGCGCTCCCGATGGACGTCACCGACCTGAAGCAGTGCCGCGCCGCGATCGACCGCGCGGTGGGCGAGCTCGGCGGGATCGACGTGCTCGTGAACAACGCGGGCGGCAGCATCCTCGGCGACGCGCTCGACGTGACGGAGGAGGACTTCGACGCGGTGTGGGCGCTCAACACCCGCAGCACCTTCTTCCTCTCCCAGCATGCCGCGAGGAGCATGCGCGAGGCGGGCGGCGGGGCGATCGTGAACGTCGCATCGCAGGCCGGCCTCGTCGCGCTGCCGGGGGAGTCGTCCTACTGCACCGCGAAGGCCGCCGTGATCCATCTCACGCGATGCCTCGCGGTCGAGTGGGGCGGCCTCGGGATCCGCGTGAACGCGGTCGCGCCGACGTTCATCGAGACCGACGGCACCGAGCCCGCGCTCAGCGATCCCGCGTTCCGGGCGGACACCGTCGAGCGGATCGCGGCGCTGCACCGCATCGGCACTCCGACGGAGGTGTCGGCGGCGGTCGCCTTCCTCGCGTCGCCCGCGGCGTCGCTCATCACCGGCCACACGATGGTGATCGACGGCGGCTGGACGGCGCGCTGACCGTCGGATCGACGCGCCGTCCCTGATCCGACGCCGCGCGGGGTCGGATCAGGGACAGGGCGTCGAACGAGCGCGCGCTACGGCAGGTGCGGCTCGAGGAGCGCCTTCGTCGCCGGGCCGATGCGGTCCGAGGCGCCGAGCTGGTGCCAGTGCGGGTAGCGCAGCGGCTCGAGCGACACCGCGTCCAGCCGCGCGAGCTCGTCGGCCGAGAGCTCCAGGTCGGCGGCCGCGAGGTTGTCGACGAGCTGCTCCTCCGTCCGCGCACCGACGATCACCGAGGTGACGGCCGGCTTCGCGAGCGTGTACGCGAGCGCGACCCGCGCCGCGGAGACCCCGTGCCCGTCGCCGATCTCCACGAGCGCGTCGATCGTGTCGTAGAGCCGGTCCTCGTCGTGCACAGGAGGCTCCGTCCAGCCCGCGAACCGGCGCGTGCCCTCTGGCGCCTCCTGCCCGCGGCGGTACTTGCCGGACAGGAGACCGCCGGCGATCGGGCTCCACACGAGGATCCCGAGGCCCTGGTCGATCGAGACCGGGACGAGCTCGCTCTCCGCGTCCCGCGCCTGCAGCGAGTAGTAGATCTGCTGGCTCACGAAGCGCTCGAGGCCGTGCCGGTCCGACGTCCACAGCGCCTTCATCAGCTGCCAGCCCGTGTAGTTGGAGGCGCCGATGTAGCGGACCTTTCCGGCGCGGACGAGGTCGTCGCGCGCCCGCCGCGTCTCGTCGAGCGGCGTCTGGCCGTCCCACTCGTGCACCTGGTACAGGTCGATGTGGTCGGTCCGCAGGCGCCGGAGGCTCGCCTCGGCCGCGCGGACGATGTGGTGCCGGGAGAGGCCGGCGTCGTTCGGGCCGTCGCCCATCGCGCCGCGGACCTTGGTGGCGATGAGCACGTCGTCGCGGCGGTCGCCGAGGGCCTCGCCGAGGATCTCCTCCGACAGGCCGCTCGAGTAGACGTCGGCGGTGTCGATCAGGTTGACGCCCGCGTCGCGGGCGAGGTCGAGCTGCCGCCGGGCGCCCGCGACGTCGAGGTTCCCGATCGGCGACGCCCAGCCGGTGCCGCCGAAGCCCATGGTGCCGAGCGTGATGGTGGAGACGCGGAGGCCGGAGGATCCGAGCTGTCGATACTGCATGGCGCGAGCGTATGCACCCCGTGCTCCGCGCCTCCTGCGGGAGGGTCAGTCGCCGTGGACGCGGGCGATCGCCTGCGCCCGGCTCGTCGCGCCGAGCTTCGCGAGGATCGCGTTCACGTACGACTTGACCGTCGTGGTGCTGAGGAAGAGCGCCGCCGCGATCTCCGGGTTCGCCTGCCCGCGAGCGACGAGCGCGAGCACGTCCGCCTCCCGCGCGGTGAGGGCGGGGAAGCGGGCACGGAGCGCGGCGGCGTCGACGCCCGCGGGCGGGGGCGCGGTGAAGCCGGCCGCGAGCCGCGCGCCCACGGCCGGGTCGAAGACGGCCTGCCCCTCCGCCGCCGCGCGGACCGCGGCGAGCAGCTCGCGGCGCCCCGCGTCCTTCGTGAGGTACCCGATCGCGCCGGCGCGCAGCGCGGCCGCGATGGAGGCGTCGTCCGCGAACGTCGTGAGCACGAGCACCCGCACGGCGGGACGCTCCGCGAGGATCCGCGCGGTGGCGCCCGGGCCGTCGAGGACCGGCATCCGGAGATCCATGAGCACGACGTCAGGCGCGGTCTCCGCGGCGAGGCGCACGGCCTCCGCCCCGTCCGCGGCCTGTCCGACCACCTCGACGTCCTCGTTCAGGTCCAGGACCGTGACCAGCCCGTCGCGCACGATCGCCTGATCGTCCGCGACCAGCACCCGGATCATGGCGACACCGCCCGGGCCTCGACGACGAAGCGGTCGCCGTCGGCGCCCGCGTGCACGGTCGACCCGTCGCCGAGGGCGGCGAACCGCTCCCGCATCCCCGTGAGCCCGTGACCGCCGCCCGGCGTCGCGCGCGGCGGGGTGCCGATCGGGTTCTCCACGCGCAGCACCATGGCATGCCCCTCCCGGCTGCACCGCACCAGGACGGGCTGCCCCGGCGCGTGCCGTCTCGCGTTCACGAGCGCCTCCCGCAGCGCGCCCGCGACCGCCTCGCGGTGGCCGGCGTCGAGCCCGCCGAGGGTGCGGTCGCCCTCGGCGTGCACGGTCCCGCCGAGCGAGCGGTGCGCGGTGAGCAGCGTCTCCAGCGCGTGGTCCGGCACGGTGACCGGCGCGGCGGCCGACGGGTCCCGCAGCGCGGCGACGGCCGACCGCGCCTCCGACAGCCCCTCGCCGGCGAGCCGTCGCGCCTCCGACGCCCGGACCGTCGCCTCCTCGACGTGGCCGCGCTCGAGGAGCGCCTCGATGGCGTCGAGCTGGATGACGAGGCCGCCGAGCGAGTGCGCGAGCACGTCGTGCACGTCCCGTGCCGCCGCGGACCTGGCCTCGAGGAGGGCGGCGCGCTCCGCCTCCCGCTCGGCGGCGAGCGTGCTCGCGAACAGGGCCTGCCGCTGCGCCTCCGCCGCGTTCCGCTGCCGGCGGCTGTAGCCCCCGAGCGTGCCGAACGCGACACCGGCCAGGAGGGAGAGCAGACCGGCGAAGGAGAAGCCGTGGGCGGCGGCGCTCACCGCCGTGAGCGCCGTGTCCGCCGCGACCGAACCGACGATCATCGTCGCCGACCGCGTCCCGTCGGAGATCAGCACGATGAGCGACGCGATCACGGGCGCGATCAGCGACGGGGAGCCGAGGCCCGCGCCGACCGCGGCGACCGGGCCGCAGACGAGCAGCGCGACCGTGCGCGGCCGCCCGGATCCGGTGAGCACCCAGGTCGCCCAGCAGGCGAGCGCGACCACGCCGAGCGCCGTCACCACGACGCTCCGCGGGTCGAGGTGCGCGGGCACGAGCGCGACCGCCACCAGCACGATCCCGACGACGTTCAGCTGGACGAGCGGGGTCCTGATCCGGTCGCGGAGCCGTCCCCGCGCGGTCATGCCGTCGATCATGCCGACTGCAGCACCGCCCCGCGCGGCTCCCGCGCCCGGGTGACGAGCGCCGCGGTCGCCCGGCTGGCCGCGATCAGGACGAGGATCACGCCGGTCTGGGTGAGGAGGTGCGCCCCGAGCGAGGCGCCGAGCGCGTCGAAGCCGATGCGCACCGCGAGCAGCGCGATCCAGAGCGAGGCGCCCGGCCAGCCGGTGCGCGTCTGCAGGGCCCCGGAGCCGCCGGGTGCCGGACGGAAGACCGACATCCTGCCCATGAGCGCGCCGATGCCCACCGACAGCAGCAGCTCGACGACGAGCAGCGCGCCGTCGACGGCGGTGACCGTCGCGCCCTTCAGGTTCGCGAGGGTCAGGAGGCCGACCGCGCCGAGCACGATCGGCATGCGCAGCGCGCGGGCCGGGTCGAAGTCGCGCCAGCGGAGCTGCCGCGACATGAGGAGGCCGACGACGACGAGGGCGAGGAGGACTTCCGCGAGGGACTGGATGCTCATGGGTCCAGCGTCGCGAAGGGCCCCGCCGCCGACCACCACCCTGGGGTGGGGTCCGGGTGGTGATCCGCCGCTACCGTCGCCCCATGGTCGCAGCGCTGCACCCGGAGTACCCGATCGAGACGGAGCGCCTCCTGCTGCGCCCGATCGACCCGGAGGGCGACGCGGACGCGATCCACGCGTACCTGTCGCGGGAGGACGTGTGCGCGTTCATCCCGATCGAGCCGCGGACGCGCGAGCAGGTCGTCGAGCGCTACCGGCAGGAGCGGTTCTCCCGCACGGCGCTGACCGAGCCGGGACAGGCGCTGGCGCTCGCCGTGGTGCGGAAGGACACGGATGTCCTGGTCGGCGACGTGCTGCTGATGTGGAACGACGGCGCCAACCGCGGCGCGGAGATCGGCTACGTCTTCGATCCCGCTCAGCACGGCCACGGCTACGCGACGGAGGCGGCCAGGGCCCTCCTGCGGCTCGGCTTCGAGGGGCTCGGACTGCACCGCATGACGGGGCGGATCGAGGACCGGAACACGGCGTCGGCGGCGGTGCTGCGCCGCATCGGCATGCGCCAGGAGGCGGTGCACGTCGAGAACGAGTGGTTCAAGGGGCGCTGGAGCACGGGGGTCGTGTTCGCGATCCTCGACCGCGAGTGGCGGGCGCTGCAGCGGGCCGGCCGGACCTGAGCCGCGCCGGCCGGATCACGCGCGGGCGGGCTCCGTGCTCGCCCAGAGGTCCGGAGCGGGCAGCGGGTCACCCGCGCGGGCCGCGGCGATCCACGCCTCCGTCGCCGCCACGGAGGCGAAGCCCGAGGCGAGCACGGCCAGCGTGCGCTCGTGCACCTCCCGCGCGGACAGCGCGCCGGCCGGCGTGCTGAGCGGCAGCGTCCCCGTCGCGTCCGCGAGGAGCTCGACGGCGAGCCCCGCGTCGGCCGCGTCCCTGGCGGTCGACTCGTCGCAGTGCTGCGTCATGAAGCCCGCGATGGTGAGCGTGTCGACGTCGTGCTCATCGAGCCAGGCGCCGAGCGAGGTGCCCGCGAAGCACGAGACCGCGTGCTTGACGAGCAGCAGGTCGTGCGCCGCCTCCGCGACCGTGTCGTGCAGCTCCGCGCCCCGCGAGCCCTCGGCGAAGACGGGCGAGTCCGGCTCGTCGACGTGCCGCACGAGGATCACCGGCACGCCGGCCTCGTGCGCCGCCTCGACCGCCGCTTTGATGTTCGGGAGGCTCTGCTCGAGCGGGGGATGAGCGATGGGCAGGTTCCCGTCGACGTACTCGCGCTGGACGTCGATCACGATCAGGGCGCGCTTCATGGCGCGACCGTAGCCCGTCGCGCCTGCTAGCCTGATGCGGCGTCCTCCCGGACGTGGGCGTCGACGCGCACCCGATCTCCCGCAGCCATGCGGTCGAGACGGTGCCGCTCCCGGCGCGTTCAGGTGCATCGATCGCACCGCCGCCGCGGCCAGACGCCGCTCGATCACAGACGGAAGTCCTTCATGTCCACGACCTTCGGCGCGCTCGGCGTGCCCGCATCCCTCCTGCCCGCCCTCGACACCGCGGGCATCACGGAGCCGTTCCCCATCCAGACCGCGACGCTGCCCGACAGCCTCGCCGGCCGCGACGTGCTCGGCCGCGGCCGCACCGGCAGCGGCAAGACGCTCGCGTTCGCGCTGCCGCTGGTCTCGCGCCTCGCGGGCGGCCAGCGCCGCTCGGGCCGGCCCCGCGGGCTCGTGCTCGCGCCGACCCGGGAGCTCGCGACGCAGAGCGCCGCGGTCGTGCAGCCGCTCGCGGCCGCCGCCGGGATGACCGTCACGACGGTCTTCGGCGGCGTCTCGCAGAACCCGCAGGTCGCGGCGCTGCGGAACGGCGTCGACATCCTGGTCGCGTGCCCCGGCCGGCTCGAGGACCTGCTGAAGCAGCGCGCGCTCACGCTCGACGGCATCGAGATCACCGTGCTCGACGAGGCCGACCACATGGCCGACATGGGCTTCCTGCCCGGCGTGACCCGGCTGCTCGCCGCCACGCCCGCAGGCGGCCAGCGCCTCCTGTTCTCCGCGACGCTCGACAACGGCGTGGACAAGCTCGTGAAGCGCTTCCTGTCGAACCCGGTCACGCACTCGGTCGACGACGGGAAGTCGGCGGTCGAGACGATGTCCCACGCGGTGCTCGAGGTGAAGGACGCGGACGGGAAGCGCGAGGTGATGGAGGCGCTCGCCTCCGGCACCGAGCGCCGCATCCTGTTCGTGCGGACCAAGCACGTCGCGAAGCGGCTCGCGAAGCAGCTGACCGCGGCGGGGATCCCGGCCGCGGACCTGCAGGGCAACCTCTCCCAGAACGCCAGGGAGCGGAACCTCGGCATGTTCTCGACGGGTGAGATCAAGGTGCTCGTCGCGACCGACGTCGCCGCGCGCGGCGTCCACGTGGACGACATCGCGCTCGTCGTGCACGTCGACCCGCCGACCGAGCACAAGGCGTACCTGCACCGCTCCGGCCGCACCGCGAGGGCGGGCGCGTCGGGCACCGTCGTGACCCTGGTGCTGCCCGAGCAGCGCCGCGAGGTCGCGCAGCTGCTCCGCGCCGCCGGCATCGCCGCGACGCCGCAGCAGGTCACGGCGACCTCCGCGGCCGTGACGGACCTCGTGGGCGGGGTCGCCGCCAAGGTGACGCCCGCGCCGGTCGTCGCGCAGCCGCAGCAGCAGCGCCCGAGGGCCGACCGGCCCGCCGGGGGTGAGCGCCGCGGCGGCGCCCAGCCCGCGCGGCGATCTGCCCGCGGTCCCGAGACCGGTGAGCGCCGCCAGGGCGCCGGCCGCGGTCAGGGCGGCGAGCCCCGGCGAGGCGGCGGGGCCGGCGCTTCAGGCGCGTCCGGCGGTCGCCGGGGTGGCGCCGCGGGTGCCAGGTCGGGCGGCACGCCCGTGCGCTACTCGACCTCCAGCGGCTCGTCCGCAGGGTCGAACTGGGCGCAGTTCAGCGACCGCGACAGCGCTCCGGCCGCGCGCCGGGGCAGCCGCCGTGCCGGCCGCGAGGGCGGCCGGCCCGACGCGCACTGAGCCGCGGGCCCGCCGCTCAGACGTCGATCCAGTAGCGGCGCTTCCCGGCGCGCGAGTCCTCGTACACGCCGCCGTTGCGCTCGATGACCGTCCTCGATCCGATGTTGTCCTCGTCGCACGTGATGAGCACGCGGTCGATGCCGAGTCCCTTCGCGATCGGCAGCGCCGCGCCGAGCGCCGCCGTCGCGTGCCCGCGGCGGCGCGCGGACGGCCGCACGCTGTAGCCGATGTGGCCGCCCTGCTCGAGCAGGAACGGCGTGAGGCGGTGCCGGATCTGGAGGAAGCCGACGAACTCGTCGCCGTCCACGATCCACAGCGCGGTCGCGGGGACGTACCCGTCCTGCCGCGCGGTCTCCTCGAGCGCGTCCGCGAGGAGGCGGTCGACCATCGCGGCGAACGCGTCCTCGTGCGTCAGCGTCGCCACGTCTTCGAGCAAATTGCTGCCGCCGTCCTTGTGCCGGCCGCCGAATTCGGCGACGCCGACGATCCAGGAGGTGTGGTAGCGGATGTGCGGGCGGACGAGCTCGGTCATCACCCCAGTGTCGTCCGGTGCGCGCGGGTGAGGAATTGCCCCGCGCCGCGGACGTTGGTGGAGAGGTGACGACGATCTACACCGCAGAGGCGCTGGCTACCGGTGCCGGGAGGAACGGCCACGTGCGCTCCTCCGACGGGCTCCTGGACCTGGACGTCCGGGTCCCGACCGAGATGGGCGGCGCCGGCGGCGCACCGAACCCGGAGATGCTGTTCGCGGCCGGGTACGCCGCGTGCTTCCATTCGGCGCTGCAGGGGGTCGCGCGAGCGGCGAAGCGGGAGCTCGGCGACTCCTCCGTCGGTGCGCGCGTCGGCATCGGGCCGAACGGCTCCGGCGGGTACGGCCTCACGGTGCACCTCGAGGTCGTCGTCCCGGACCTCCCGCACGACGAGGCGCAGGCGCTCGCCGACCAGGCGCACCAGGTGTGCCCGTACTCGAACGCGACCCGCGGCAACATCGAGGTGACCGTCACGGTCACCGACGACTGAGCGGCCCGCGGCTCCGGCGGCGACGCGCCGGTCAGCGCCCCGCCAGGTAGGCGTCGGCCGCGCGGCGGCCGCTCACGAGCGCGCCCTGGATCGACGGGGTGTCGCGGTGGTCGCCGGCGACGTACAGGCCCTCCGTGAGCCGGACGGGCCTCCGGAGGGGGCTGCCTCCCGGCAGCGCGGGGAGCGCGGCCGGGATCCGCGTCACCGCGACCTCCTCCCACATCGCGGTGCCGACGCCCCACAGGCGAGCCAGGCCCGACCGCAGCACCGGGTCGGGCAGCGGGTCCGCACCGAGCACGGACGACGCGACGAGCGCGCGGCGGTCGGGGGAGTAGCCCGGAGCGGCGTTCGTGATCACGACGCTGTTCGCGATCGGGCCGCCGTCGGAGTCGAGCGCGAGCACCGGCGTGCGCACGGGCGGCGCTGCGACGGCGTGCCAGACGGTCGTGACGGCGTGCATGGCCGGGGGTCGCAGCTCGAGCAGCGCGGCCGCGGTGGTCGGGTCCGCGGCGACGACGACGGCCTCGGCGCGCCGGGTCCCGCCGCCCTCGACGTCCACCTCGCCCGGCCGGGCCGCGACGACCCGCGCGCCGTACTCGATCGTGCCGGAGGGCAGCCGGCCCGCCAGCGCGACCGGCAGCGCGCCCATCCCCGCACCGGGCACGACGACCGTGCCGCGCGCGAACGTGCGGAGCACGAAGGCGCCGAACCGGCTGGACGTGGTGAGGTCCGGTTCGAGGAGCACGCCCTGCAGGAACGGGCGCAGGAAGCCGTCGACCGGCGCGCCCTCGACGCCGTGCCGGCGCAGCGCCTCCCGCAGCTCGACGTCGCGGGCGCGGCGGAGGCGGTCGGCGGGCACCGCGGTCACCGCCGCGAGGTAGGCGGCGAGCCGCGCGCGCTGGAGCGCCGAGCCGAGCGGCGCCCGCGGGTCGAGCGCGGGGTGCAGCCCACCGTCGTGGCGGACCAGCGCACCCTTCACGAAGGGGCGCAGGTCGACGTCCGGCATACCGATGCGGCCGAGCTCCGGATAGGCGGTGTTCAGGACCTGGAAGCCGCGGTCGATCGTGAAGCCGTCGACGAGGTCCGACCGCATCCGTCCGCCGGGCGCGTCGGACGCCTCCAGCACCCGCACCGAGCGCCCGGCGGCGGCCAGCCGCAACGCCGCCGCGAGCCCGGCGAGGCCCGCCCCGACGACGAGGACGTCCGCCTCCCGCGCGCTCATCCCACCATCGTCCCCGCCCGACATGGGTGTCCGCCATCCGCCGCCGCGGCCACCGAGCCGCGGCGGCGGCGCGATCACTCGACGCCGAGCGCCTCGATCGGTGCGACGCGGGTCGCGCGGCGGGCCGGGGCGACGGAGGCCACCAGGGTGAGCAGCAGCCCGCCGCCCACGACGACCGCGAGCAGCGGCCACGGGAGCCCGATGGTGAGGAGCCCCGGCATGTCCCGCGCGGCACCCACGAGGGAGTGCGCGCCCGCCCAGCCGTAGACCGTGCCGAGCACCAGCCCGAGCGCGACCGCGGTGAGGACCAGCTGGCCGCTCTCCGCCAGGATCATCCGGCGCAGCTGCCGAGCGCTGAACCCGAGCGCGCGCAGCAGGCCCAGCTCCCTCGTGCGCTGCAGCACCCCGAGCGACAGGGAGTTGACCAGGCCGACGCCGGCGATCACGGCGCTGAACCCGGTGAGCACCGAGAACACGACGGTGACGGTCAGCAGCATGGTCTCGATGCCCGCGTAGTAGGCCGGGTCGTCGCCCGCCGCGGTCTCGACCATGTCGCCGAACGTGCGCAGCGCGACCCCGAACGTGGTGATGAGCGTCACCGCCACGAGCAGGCCGATCGTGGACCGGGTGCTGCGCTGCGGGTAGCGGATCGCGTTCTCGGCGGCGAGGCGGGCCGTCGCCGAGCCGCCCATCAGCCGGCCGACGATCCGCAGCGCACGCGGGATCACGAGATGCGCGCCGAGCACGATGCCGGTGAAGGACACGACCCCGCCGGTGAACGCGACGAGCAGGCCGGAGAAGCTGACCTGCCCGAGCGCCACGCCGCCGACGAGCAGGAGGGTCCCGAGCACGACCAGCACGAGCGCAGCCGCTGACCGCAGCGCGCTCGCCCTGCTCTCGTCCTCGGACTGCTCCTCCGCGCCGCCGAGCGCCTGCATCGGCGTCACGGCGAGCACGCGGCGGGAGCCGATGACCGCCGCGATCCAGGTGGTCAGCACCACAGCCACCCCCGGCAGCAGGATCTCGGGGTTCAGGTACGAGTACGGGAACGCGCCGAGGACGTCGAACGCCCGCGCGGCGCCGGCGATCGCCGCGACCGCGCCGCTGCCGACGAGCAGGCCGATCCCCGCGCCGATGGCCCCGACGGCGAGCCCCTCACGGGCGACGGCGCCGCGCTCGGCGCGGGCGGTCGACCCGAGCAGGCGGCGCAGCGCGATCTGCCGCACGCGTCCCGCGACGATCACCGAGAACGTGTTCGTCGTGACGACCGCACCCGAGTAGACCGCGATCGCGATGAACACGGTGGAGGTGATCTGCAGCAGCACCCCGACCGTGGTGCTGCCGCCCGTCACGGGGTCCGCCCTCGCCGCGGCGTCGAGGAGCCCCGTGCCCTGGATCAGGGCGGCGCCGAACGCCGAGGAGAGCGCGGCGACGAGGACGCCCGCGCCGTGGTCGCGCATCATCGGGCCGTCTCCAGGCTGAGCATGAAGCGGGCGATGCGCTCGGCGTCCATGCGGCCCTCCTCGGCCACGATCCGGCCGTCGGCGAGGAACACGACACGGTCGGCGTAGCTCGCCGCCACCGGGTCGTGGGTCACCATCGCGATCGCCTGCCCGTGCGTGGCCGCGGCGCCCGCGAGGATCGCGAGCACCTCGCGGCCCGTGCGGGAGTCGAGGTTGCCGGTGGGCTCGTCGGCGACCACGAGCTGCGGCCGGGAGGCGAGCGCGCGGGCGATCGCGACGCGCTGCTGCTGGCCGCCGGACAGCTCCCGCGGGCGGTGCCCGAGCCGGTCCGCGAGCCCGAGGTCGTCGAGCAGCCGGCCGACGAACGCGCGCTCCTCGCGGCTCGGCCGTGCGCCGCGGAGCTCGAACGGCAGCATCACGTTGCCGATCACGTCGAGGGTCGGCACGAGGTTGAACGCCTGGAAGACGAAGCCGATGCGCTCGCGGCGGAGCAGGGTGAGCGCCGTGTCGTCGAGGCCCGCGATCTCGCGATCGCCGAGCCAGATCTCCCCGGCGGACGGGGAGTCGAGGCCCGCGAGCAGGTGCATCAGCGTGGACTTGCCGCTGCCGGACGGGCCCATGATCGCGACGAACTCGCCGCGGCGCACCGCGAGGTCGACGCCGCGGAGGGCGTGGACGGTGGCGTCGCCCGAGCCGTAGTGCTTGGCGACCTGGTGCACCCGGGCGACTGCGGGCCCGGTGGGGGCCGCGGCGGTCGAGGGGCGGACGGGGAGGGGTGTGCTCATGGCCTCCACACTCCCGGTGGAGGCCCTCGTCGCGGATCGGGCGGGCGGCGGAACCGCCCTCCTCCGCAGGGCGGAGATCCCTGCGACTCAGCGCACCAGGTGCACGATCAGCGCGGACGCGACGACGGCCGCCACGAGCAGCGCGAAGCCGTAGCCGATGACCAGCGCGGTGACGGACTTCGTCGTTCAGGAGAATTCGGCCGGCGCCGCGCAGAACTCCTGAACGACGAAGGGGGTCAGCGGTCGACGAGGCCGTTCTCGTAGGCGAAGACGACGAGCTGCACCCGGTCGCGGAGGCCGAGCTTCGTCAGCACGTTGCTGATGTGCGTCTTCACCGTCGCCTCCGACACGTACTCGGTGCGCGCGATCTCCGAGTTCGACAGCCCCTTCGCGGCGTGGGCGAAGACGTCCCGCTCCCGGCCGGTGAGCGTGCCGAACTCCTCCGGCACGTCTCGCCGCTCCGCGGGTTCGAAGCGTTCGAGCAGCGCCCGGGTCGCGGAGGCCGCGACGACCGCCGTGCCCGCGTGCACCGTGCGGATCGCCGCGATGAGGAAGTCGGGGTCGGCGTCCTTCAGCACGAACCCGCTCGCGCCCGCCCGGATCGCGGCGGCCGCGTCCGCATCGAGGTCGAAGGTCGTCAGCACGATGATCCTGGGCCCTGCCGAGCCGCGCGCCGCGGCGTCGCCCAGGATGCGGCGGGTCGCGGTCACCCCGTCCATCACGGGCATGCGGACGTCCATCAGCACGACGTCGGGCGCATCGCGCTCGACGAGCGCGATCGCCTCCTCGCCGTTCCCCGCCTCGCCGACGACCTCGAGGTCGGGCTGGGAGCGGACGATCATCGAGACGCCGCGGCGGAACATCGCCTGGTCGTCGACCAGCGCCACCCGGATCGTGCTCATCGCTCGGCTCCTGTCCGCGCGGCGCCGCGCACGTCGTCGGTCCGGAGGATCGGGATGGCGGCCGTCCCCGACACGGGCAGGAACGCGCGCACCCGGAACCGGTCGCCGTCCGGGCCTGCCCGCAGGTCGCCCTGCACCGCACCGGCCCGCTCGCGCATGCCGATCAGGCCGTGGCCGCCGGGCGCGGGGCGCGGCGGCCTTGCGGGATCGATCGCGTTCACCACCTCCACCTCCAGCCCGTGCGGTGTCCGGGTGAGCAGCACCACCGCCGGCCGGCTCAGGTCGCCGTGCCGCAGCGCGTTCGTGAGCGACTCCTGCACGATCCGGAACGCCGCGAGCTGGGTGGCGGTGCCGAGCGTCCCGAGGTCGGGGTCGCGCGTCACGTCGACGACGAGCCCCGAACCCTGGAACTGCGAGAAGAGGGTGTCGAGGTCCGCGAGGCCCGGCTGCACGCTCGTCGTCCCCTCGTACCGGAGCTGCTGCAGCAGCACCCGCACGTCGGCGAGGGCGGCGCGCGCCGTCGACCCGATGGTCTCGAGCGCCTCGTCGACCGCTTCGGGGTCGGTGCGGCGCAGGAGGCGTGCCCCGTCCGACTGGGCGATCACGACCGCGAGCGAGTGGGCGACGACGTCGTGCATGTCCCGGGCGATGCGGGTGCGCTCCTGCTCGGCGGCGACCTGCTCGCCCGCGGCGTCCGCCTCCTGCCGGTTCCGCCGCGACCGCCGCGCCGTGGCGACGAGCAGCCCGAGGGTCCAGGAGAGCAGGAGCGTCACGGCGGTCAGCACGCTGACGACCGCGAACGCGTTCACCGCGTGCGGGAGGTCCCCGATGGACCCCGTCACCGCGCTGATGAACGAGTACCTGGCGATGTAGACGCCCGCGATGCCGGCGCCGACGAGGGAGGACGTGAAGGCCGCCCAGCGCACCGTCCTGGTGCCGTAGGAGCTGCAGGCGTAGACGAGCGCGGGGATCGCGGCGTCGTACAGGTTCGGGCTGTCGAGGAACGCCATCTGGGCCACCGCGCCCGCCCAGGCTCCGATCAGGGCCCACGACGGCGACCAGCGGCGCACGGCCAGGGCGGCGCCGAGCAGCAGGATCGCCAGCCCGCCCCCTGGGACGACGCCCGCCGCGCTGTGCACCTCGAACAGTCCGAACAGCAGCACGTAGACGACCGCGATGGTCACGTCGACGGTGCGCCGCGTCGGGGAGATCGGGCGGAGCACGGAGGAAGGCTAGGCGCGCGGCGGCGTCCCCGGGCGGAGAACGGCCCGATCTCCTCCTTCCGGATGAGGCGTCCCGGCGCCGGGTGCCAGGATCGTCCGTGTGACGCTCGGATCGTTGTCCCTGCCCGACGGGCGCTCCCTCGAGACCTGGATCAGCGGCCCGGAGGACGGGACGCCGTTCGTGTTCCACCACGGCACCCCCGGCTCGGCGCGGCCGAGCGGCGCCCTCGAGCGGGCGGTGCACGCGCGTGGCCTCCGGTTCGTGGCGCTCTCCCGGCCCGGGTACGCGACCTCCACCCGCCGGGCCGGCCGCAGGGTCGTGGACGTGGTCGACGACACCGCCGCGGTCCTCGCCGCCATCGGCGCCGAGCGCGCCTACGTGGGTGGCTGGTCGGGAGGCGGCCCGCATGCGCTCGCCTGCGCGGCCCGCCTGCCGCAGACGATCGCGACGCTCCTCATCGCCGGCGTGGGCCCCGCCGATGCGGAGGGACTCGACTTCCTCGCCGGGATGGGGCAGGACAACATCGACGAGTTCGGTGCCGCCGCGACCGGCGAGCAAACGCTGCGGACCCTCCTCGACGGCCAGCGGCCCGAGCTCCTCCACGCGAGCGCGGAGGAGGTCATCGCGTCGATGGCGAGCCTGCTCCCGCCCGCGGACCGGGCCGTGCTCACCGACGAGTTCGGCGCGGACATGGCGCGCTCGTTCGGCGACGCGCTGCAGGTGTCCGTCGACGGCTGGCTCGACGACGACCTCGCCTTCCTCGCCGGCTGGGGGTTCGGGCTCGACGAGATCACGGTGCCGGTGCACGTGTGGCAGGGCGACCAGGACCTCATGGTGCCGTTCGCGCACGGCAGGTGGCTGGCCGAGCACGTCCCGGGCGCGACCCCGCACCTCCTGCCGGGCGAAGGGCACCTGTCGATCGCGATCGGCGCCCTGGACCGGATGCTGGACGGGCTGCTCGCCTCCTGACCTCAGGCGTGCCGGATGCAGCGGTCCGTGGTCGGCCGCGCCGCCAGCCTGGCCGGAGCGATCGGGTCGCCGCAGACCGCGCAGACGCCGTAGGTGCCGTCATCGACCCGGGCGAGCGCGGCATCGACCTCCGCCAGCCTGCGCCGGAGCGCGGTGCGCAGCGCGTCGGCCTGCGACCACTCGAACCCGATCGTCGCGCCCTCCGGATCGTGCTCGTCGTCCGAGTTCGCGTCCGCCCGCGCCGCCGTCATCGCGTCGATGCGCTCGCCCGCCGCGCGGAGCTCGGCCGCCGTCTCGTCGCGCAGCGCACGCAGCCGATCGACGCGCCCCGTCACCAGGCGTAGTCCTCCGGCGCGGTCCTGTGCCCCGGGAAGATCTCGTCGAGCTTCGCGAGCGCATCCGCGTCCAGGTGCACGTCGAGGGCGCGGACGGCGGAGGTGAACTGCTCCATCGTGCGCGGGCCGATGATCGGGCCGGTCACGGCGGGCTGATGCAGCAGCCACGCGAGCGCGATGTCGCCCGGCTCGTGCCCGAGCTCGTCCGCGAAGTCCGCGTCCCGCTCGATCTGCTCCCGGTGCGCGTCCAGCGCCTCCTTCGCCCGCCCGGTCGTGCGGCGGCTCGAGTCGCGCTCCTTCTTCAGCACCCCGCCGAGCAGTCCGCCGTGCAGCGGCGACCACGGGATGATGCCGATGCCGTTGTGCTGAGCGGCGGGGATGACCTCCAGCTCGATGCTGCGCTCGAGCAGGTTGTAGAGCGACTGCTCGGACACGAGCCCGGTGAAGTCGCGCCGCCTCGCCGCCTCCTGCGCCGTCGCGAGGTGCCAGCCGGCGAAGTTGCTGCTGCCCGCGTACAGGACCTTGCCCTGCTGCACGGCGACCTCCATCGCCTGCCAGATCTCGTCCCACGGCGTGCCGCGGTCGATGTGGTGGAACTGGTAGAGGTCGATGTAGTCGGTCTGGAGGCGCCGGAGGCTCGCATCGAGCGCGCGCCGGATGTTCAGCGCGGAGAGCTTGCCGTTGTTCGGCCACTCGTCCATGTCGCCGTAGAGCTTCGTCGCGAGCACCGTCTTCTCCCGGCGCCCACCGCCCTGCGCGAACCACCGCCCGATGATCGACTCGGTGCCGCCTGGACCGGTCTTGCCGCCGTACCGGTTCGCGGTGTCGAAGAAGTTGACGCCGGCCTCGTGGGCGGCGTCCATGATGCGGAAGCTGTCCGCCTCCTCGGCCTCCATGCCGAAGTTCATGGTGCCGAGCACGAGGCGGGAGACGGTGAGGCCCGAACGGCCGAGATGCGTGTACTGCATGGGCCAAGCCTGCGCCTCGGTGCCTCCGCGAAACATGGACCGTGTTGAGTGAGCGCGTGACGCGTGATCTCGCCCTGCTGCCCAAAGGCCACCTGCACCTGCACTTCGAGGCGTCGATGCGCCCGGCGACGCTCCGCGACCTCGCGGCGGAGGCGGGCGAGCCGGTGCCGTCGTGGGCCGACTTCGCGGACTTCACCGACTTCGAGGCGGCGTACGGCGACGTGCTCAGGCTGATCCGGCGACCGGAGCAGCTGGAGCGGGTGATGACGGAGATGGCGGACGACGCGCAGGCGGACGGCGTCGTCTACGTCGAGGTGACGCTCGCGCCGGTGCTGCACGCGGCGCTGTTCGACGGCTCCGCGGCGGCGGCGCTCGCGTTCCTCCTGGCGGCCGCGCAGCGGGAGGAGGAGCGGACCGGGGTCGTGATCCGGGCGATGATCGCCTCCGCCCGCACCATGTCGGTCGAGCAGGCGGTCGAGGACGCCCGCCTCGCCGCCGAGCACGCCGACCGCGGGGTCGTCGCCTTCGGGCTGCACGCGGACGAGCGCGGCTTCCCCGCGGCGCCGTTCGTCGACGCGTTCCGGATCGCGCGGGAGGCGGGGCTGCTCATCACCCCGCACGCGGGCGAGCTCGTCGGTCCCGAGTCGGTCCGGGAGGCGGTCGAGGTGCTGCGGGCCGACCGGATCCTGCACGGGATCCGCGTGATCGAGGACCCGGAGCTGACCGCCCAGGTCGCGCGGCTCGGCGTGTGCCTCGACGTCTGCCCGAGCTCGAACGTCGTCCTGCACGTGGTGCCCGACCTCGAGCGGCACCCGCTCCCGGCGCTGCTCGCCGCCGGCGTCACGTGCTCCATCAACGCGGACGACCCGGTGCAGTTCGGGCCGAACGTCGGGGAGGAGTACGAGCTGGCCCGCACCCGCCTCGGCCTCACCGACGAGCAGCTGGCCGGCTGCGCCCGCGCCTCGATCACCGCGTCCGGTGCTCCGGAGGCGGTGAAGGCGCGGGCGCTCGCCGGGATCGAGGCCTGGCTCGCCTCCTGAAGCCCAGGAGGGCGGCGATCGCGGGCATCGCGAAGCAGCGGATCAGGAGGCGCCCCTCTCGGGTCTCGAGCACCAGGACGCGGCGGGGGAGACGCGCCACGCGCACCGCGTCGAGCGCCGCCACCGGCACCTCGGTCACCGCGCCGTCGGCGGCGGTGAAGCGCACCAGGCGGTCGCTCACGCGCAGGCGCCCGGGCGTCCACGACCTCGCTGGTCCGCGCAGGAACGCGCGGCGGGAGGTGTAGACGACCTCGTCGGTCATCCGAAGGCGCGGCCGAGCCGGTCCACGATCTCGTCGAGCACGGGCCGGGGCGTGCCGAGGATCACGCGGACGAACCCGGCACCCGCCGAGCCGCAGTCGGCGCCGTCGGTGAGCGCGACGCCCGCGCGCTCCCGGATCACGTCGGCGGGGCGGTCGCCGAGCTCGAGCGCGCGCACGTCGAGCCACCCGATGTACGTGCCCTCAGGCGCCCGGTACCCGACGCGGGGCAGGCGCTCCGCGAGCCGGCGCCCGAACTCCCGGCTCGACTCGTCGAGGTAGCCGCGCACGGCGTCGAGCCACGGGCCGCCCTCCCGGTACGCGACCGTGTTCGCCGTGACGCCGAACCCGCTCGCCCCGTGCGACACGAGGCCCGCGACCTCCTCGTACCGCTGCGCGTCCGCCTCGTTCGAGAACACGAGCTGCGCGCACTTCAGGCCGGGCAGGTTGAACGCCTTGGAGGCGCTGAGCGCGGTGATCGTGTGCCCGGCGGCGACCTCGTTCACGCTCGCGTAGGGGATGTGCCGGTGCTCGCCGAGGGTGAGCGGGGCGTGGATCTCGTCCGCGAACACCCGCGCGCCCGCGCGGTCGACGACCTCCGACAGCGCGACGAGCTCCTCCCGCTCCAGCACCCGGCCGGTGGGGTTCCAGGGGTTGCAGAGCACGAACGTGTCGGCGCCGGCCGCGAAGGCCGCGGCGATGCCGTCCAGGTCGAGCGCGTACCGCCCGTCGACCTCGATGCTCGGCACCTCCACGATGGGGCGGCCGGACAGCTGCGGGATGCGGAGGAACGGCATGTACGCGGGGGTCGCGACGACCACGGGCCTCGCCGGGTCGGCGTACCGGCGCAGCACGAGGTCGAGGCCGGCCAGCACGTCCGCGATCGGCTGCACCCGCGCCGGGTCCACCGCCCACCCGTACCGCTCGGCCGCCCATGCGGCGGTCGCCTCCGCGAGGTCGGTCGCCGCGGCGCGCGGCAGGTAGCCCGTGCGGGCGAGGTCGACCTCGCGGTGCAGCGCCTCCCGGATCACCGGGGCGAGCCCGAAGTCCATCTCCGCGACGAACGCGCCGATCGCCTCCGGGAAGGCGGTCCACTTCACGCCGCCGCGGGAGCGCAGCTCGGCGACGTCCGGGGTCTCGAACAGGAGGCTCATGCCCCCATCGTGCCGTGCGGCGGACGCGGCACGCATCGGCTCGGGGTCAGATCCAGGTGGGCGACCACATGTGGATGTGCCAGAACCAGTACGGCACCGGCAGCCCGGAGCTCAGCGGGAAGAAGAACGCGCTGAGCACCACGGCGGCGACCACGAACACCGCGACCACGATCCGGCGGATCCGGAGGCCGTACGACGCCTCCGCCGCGACCAGCTCGTCGGGGGAGTCCGCCGCGGGCGGCTTCACGACCATCAGCCCGATCGTCGCGGCGAGCGCAAGCAGCATGTAGGGCTCGAACGCGATCGAGTAGAAGAAGAACATCGTGCGGTTCGGGTACTGCAGCCACGGGAGGTACCCCCCGACGAACCCCATGAGGATGAGCGCCGCCTGCCACTCCCGCCGGCGGATGAAGCGCACCACGAGGTAGATCGACGCCGCGATCGCGGCGTACCAGATCAGCGGGTTCGGGAGGTCCGTGATCGCGGAGACGCAGCTTCCGGCGCCGCAGCTGCCGGCGTTCGAGTCCCACCACATCGACGTGGGCCTGGCGATGATCGGCCAGAGCGCCGCGGGCGCCATGTACGGGTGGCTCGTGTCGAGGCCGATGTGGAACTGGTAGATCGAGCTCGTCCACTGCCACAGGTCCTGCAGCGGGACCGGCACCCAGGCGAGGAGCCCGGTGAACCGGTGGCCGCCGTCCTGCACGAACTGGCGGTCGTAGCCGCCCGCGGTGACGAACCAGCCCGTCCAGCCGAGCAGGTAGGCGACGAGGGCGACCGGGACCGTGCTCACGAACAGCACCGGTGCCTGCTTGAGCAGGCTCCCGAGGTACCAGCGCCGGATGCCCGCACGCCTCCTGAGCAGCAGGTCGGACCCGGCCGCGTAGAGCGCGAACGCGGCGAGGAAGTAGATGCCCGACCACTTCACCGCGGAGCAGAGCCCGAACGCGACGCCCGCGCCGATCAGCCACGGGCGCCAGAACAGGGTCGGACCCCAGTCGCCGCCGCCCCGCCTCCTGCGCATCAGCCACTCGCCGAAGCGCCGCTCCGCGAAGAACCGGTCCTCGAGCACGAGCGCGAACCCGACGAGCGCGAAGAACATCACCATGTTGTCGAGCAGGCCGACCCGCGACATGACGATCGCCTGGTTGTCGATCGCGAGCAGCCCACCGGCCAGCGTGGTCACGAGCGGGGTGCGGAACATCCGGTGCGCCACGAGCATGAGCAGCGCGACGGCGAGGATGCCGATCACCGCGACGGACAGCCGCCAGCCGTAGGGGTCCTGCGCGCCGCCCGCGAGCAGCTCGCCCATCCCCATGATCCATTTGCCGAGCGGCGGGTGGGCGACGTACTCGGCCTGCGAGGAGAAGAAGTCGACGTGGCCGGCCTCGAAGGCCTTGTTGATGTCCGTGAACCCGCCGGGCAGCGGGTGCTGGGCGTCGTCGAGCCAGCTGCCCTCGTAGCCGAGGTGGATCAGCGTCCAGGCGTCCTTGACGTAGTAGGTCTCGTCGAACACGAGGTGCGGCGGGTAGCCCAGGCCGACGAGCCGGGAGACCGCGGCGATCACGAGGACCGCGGGCGGTCCGTACCTGGCCCAGTCGTTGATCCGGTCGAACAGCGTCGGTCTGGTCGTCGTCTCCTGGGCGGGGACGACGGCCTGCGACACGGAGGAAGGATACGGGCGGGTCCCGCCGCGGCGGCCGTCGCCGCGTCCG
>NZ_JBQCGC010000081.1:0-19675 GCF_051956055.1 Amnibacterium sp. | reverse complement strand
CGGGTCCAGGATGTCGGGTCGGTTGGTCGCCGCGATCAGGATGACGTTCGTCTTGACGTCGAAGCCGTCCATCTCGACGAGCAGCTGGTTCAGCGTCTGCTCGCGCTCGTCGTGCCCGCCGCCGAGGCCGGCACCGCGGTGGCGGCCGACCGCGTCGATCTCGTCGCCGAAGATGATGGCCGGCGCGTTCTGCTTCGCCTGGTCGAACAGGTCGCGGACGCGGGAGGCGCCGACGCCGACGAACATCTCCACGAAGTCCGAGCCGGAGATCGAGTAGAACGGCACGCCAGCCTCACCCGCGACCGCGCGGGCGAGCAGCGTCTTGCCGGTGCCAGGAGGGCCGTACAGCAGCACGCCCTTCGGGATGCGGGCGCCGACCGCCTGGAACTTGGCGGGCTCCTTGAGGAAGTCCTTGATCTCGCCGAGCTCCTCGATCGCCTCGTCGGAGCCGGCGACGTCGCCGAACGTGACCTTCGGCGTCTCCTTCGAGACGAGCTTCGCCCGGGACTTGCCGAACTGCATGACCCGGTTCCCGCCGCCCTGCATCGAGGACATCAGGAACCAGAAGATGACGCCGATGATGAGGAACGGCAGCAGGATCGAGCCGATCGACAGCAGCCAGTTGGGCTGCGGGACCTCGTCCGTCCACTGGGTGCCGCTCTTCGCCGCGGCGTTGTCGACCGCGGTGACGATCTGCGGGCCGCGCGCGGTGACGAAGTTGAACTGGACCTGCGACCCGTTCGTGCCGTCCGCCTGCTTCAGCACCAGGTCAACGCGGTTGTCGGTGTCGACGATCTTCGCGGTCTTCACCTGGCCGTCCGAGAGGTACTTCAGCCCCTGCTCCGTCGAGACGGAGCGGAAGCCGGTGCCGGCCAGCAGGCTGCTGCCGACCCAGACGACCACGATCGCGATCACGATGTAGACGAGGGGACCGCGGAAGATGCGCTTGAGGTCCATAGTCCGCATAGGGTAACGCCCGATTTCCGCGCGTCAGGCTCCTGTTCGCCTCAGGGGGACACCCCACTTCAGGCGCACAGCCCACTCATAGGGACCGGGGTCGACCCGCACCGCGAATCAGCCCCCGTCGTGCATTTCGAAGGGGTTTCGGCGAAGAGCACCGGAGCTGCCCGGATCCACCGCGCCGAAACCCCTTCAAAACGCACCAACAGACGTACCCGACTCGAGGGCTCCCGCATCGGGTAATCGACGAGGCCGCCTACTGGTAGACGTGGGGCGCGAGCACCGCGACGTCGCGGAGGTTCCGGTACCGCTCGGCGTAGTCCAGGCCGTACCCGATCACGAACTCGTTGGGGATGTCGAAGCCGCAGTACTTCACGTCGACCCGGATCTTCACCGCGTCCGGCTTGCGCAGCAGTGTGCACACCTCGACCGACGCGGGCCCGCGGGAGCGGAGGTTCTCGACGAGCCAGGAGAGCGTGAGCCCGGAGTCGAGGATGTCCTCCACGATCAGCACGCGGCGGCCGGCGAGCTCGGTGTCGAGATCCTTCAGGATGCGCACGACCCCGGACGATCGCGTGCTCGACCCGTAGGAGCTGACCGCCATCCAGTCCATCTGCACCGGGATGCGCAGCTCCCGCGCCACGTCCGCCATCACCATCACGGCGCCCTTGAGGACGCCGACGAGCAGCAGCGGGCTGCCGTCGGAGGCGGCGGCGTCGTCCGCCTCGATCAGCCTGCAGAGCTCGGCGATGCGCTCGTGGATCCGGCGCTCGGGCAGCAGCACCTCGGCGATGTCCTGTCGGATGTCGTCGGACTCCACGCGCTTCGATCCCCCTCAGGCGCCGATGAACGCGAGTCGTCCCGCGGCGCGGACCACCCTAACGCCGGGCAGATCGACCCCCTCCTGCCCGTGCCAGTCGAAGACGAGCCGCGCGACGGCGAGCGTCTGAGCGCGGGAGAGGGCCACGCCGAACTCGTCCTCGACCGCGAGACGGATCAGGCGGTGCACGATCGCCCTGGGGTTCGCCGCGAGCGCCGCGATCGGCAGCGCGATCCCGCCCTCCGCGAGCTCGGCGAGGTCCGGGGCGAGCTCGGCGGCGATCGCGTCGAGCGCAGCGGCGTCCTCCTGCACCTGGTCGGCGGTGCGGGCGAGCGCCTCCGCGACCCCCGGGCCGATGGCCTGCTCGAGGGCCGGCAGCGCCGTCGTCCGGAGGCGGACCCGGGGATGGCGGCTCGATCCGTTCATCGGGTCGTGCCACGGCTCGAGCCCCTGGTCGGCGCAGGCCGCGAGCGTGGTCGCCCGACGGAGCGCCAGGAACGGCCGGAGGTAGGGCGGGGCCTCCACTCGCATGCCCGCGACGGCATCCGGCCCGGAGCCGCGGGCGAGCCCGAGCAGCACGGTCTCGGCCTGGTCGTCGAGCGTGTGGCCGAGGAGCACCCGCTCCGCACCCGTCTCCGCGAGCGCCGCCGCGAAGGCCGCATATCGGGCGCGCCTGGCCGCGGCCTCCGGTCCCCCTTCGGTCCCGACGTCGCCGCGGCGCCCGAGCAGGGGCGCGCGGCCGAGCGCCTCTGCCTCGGCCGCGGCCCGCCCCGCCACCTCGGCGGAGCCCGGCTGCATGGCGTGGTCGACGACGATCGCACCGATGCGCGCGTGCGCACGGGGCCCCTCGAATGCGGCGGCCGCCGCGAGTGCGAGGGAGTCCGGGCCTCCGGACAGCCCGACGAGCGCTCCCCCGGGGCCGACGGCGCCGAGCACCGCGCGCACCGCGCTCCGGGTGGAGGCGACCGCCGGCGTCAGGCGGGGCCGATCGGGCATTCGCTAACGTTATGGCCGCTCAGCACGAGGAGAGGACCTGGCCATGGCCGCGTACGACGTGATCGTCGAGATCCCCAAGGGGAGCCGCAACAAGTACGAGGTCGACCACGTGACCGGTCGCGTGTACCTCGACCGCGTGCTGTTCACCTCCTTCGTCTATCCGACCGACTACGGGTTCTTCGAGAACACGCTCGGGCTTGACGGCGACCCGGTGGACGCGCTCGTGCTGCTCGAGTACCCGGTGTTCCCGGGGGTCGGCGTGAAGGTGCGCCCCGTCGCCGTGCTGAACATGAGCGACGAGGCCGGTTCCGACGCGAAGGTCATCGTCGTGCCGCACAAGGACCCGCGCTGGCAGCACATCCAGGACGTCGCCGACCTGCCCGAGCAGACGAAGCAGGAGATCGAGCACTTCTTCCGCCGCTACAAGGACCTCGAGCCCGGCAAGTTCGTGAACATCGAGGGCTGGGGCGACGCCGCCGAGGCGGAGCGGATCGTGCAGGACGGCTTCACCCGCCTGAGCGAGACCGGCGCCGACCACTGACCCCGTCCGCCGCGGGACCCAACCGGCCCCGCGGCGCGAGTTCCGCAGCAGGTCCGTCGAGCACCTGAGCAGGCTGATCCCGCTTCAGCGGGCCAGAACACGCGCCCACAGCCTGCCCAACCGGCGTGAGCCTGCCGAAGTGCGCACCCGCCGGCCCCACCGTGCCACGCACGCCCTCCGGAGGCGGAGGCAGTGCGCACACCATCCAGCACCTCAGCAGGCTGACGTCACTTCAGCAGGCCAGAACACGCGCCCACGGCCTGCCGAACAGATTCCAGCCTGCCGAAGTGCTCGAACGGTCGCCGCGGGCGGCCCGGGCGCCGCGTCAGGAGGCGGAGGCGGTGGGACGCGCGACCGGCCCGACGCGGTCGAACGACCGCACCGGCACCTCGCGGACGGGCACGCCCGCATAGGGCGCCTCGATCATCATCCCGCTGCCGGAGTAGATGGCGACGTGGTACATGTCGCCTCCGCCGTCCGTGTAGAAGATGAGGTCGCCGACCTGCACCTGCGAGTAGGGGACGAGCTGCCCCTGCGCCCTCGCGAGGTCGTACTGCGCGGTGGCGGAGTGCCCGCCGATCCCGATGCCGACGGAGGCATACGCCATCATCGTGAGCCCCGAGCAGTCCCAGCTGTTCGGGCCTGCGCCGGCGAACTGGTACGGGTCGCCGATCTGGTCGCGGGCGAACGCGACGGCGCTGGCCGCCTGCGCACTGTTCGGCGGCCCGGCTGAGGTCGGGGCGGACGCGACCGGAGATGACGGCGCCGGGTTCTGCGAGGCGCCCGACCCGGAGGACGACCCTCCCGCTCCCGAGGAGGAGCCCGAGGACGATCCGCTCGACCCGGACGAGGACGACCCGGACGAGGACGACCCGCTCGACGAGGACCCGCTCGACCCCGACGAGGACGACCCGGAGGACGCCGTCGCGCCCGACCCGGACGACCCCGAGCCTCCGCCGCTCGGTGCCGTGCTGCCCGCGGCGTTCGCCTGCTGCGCCGCGTAGACACCGGCGGCGTACTGGGCGGCGAGCCGGGTGGAGGTGCCGCGGAGGTCCGCGAGCTGGGCGACGAGCCGGTCGGCGTGCTGCTGCTCGGCCGACACCGCCTTCGTGGCCGCCGCGACCGCCTGGTTCGCCGCGACGAGCGCCGCACGGGCGGCGGCGGCGCGCTCGGCGAGGATCTTCCCCGCCGCGTCCGCCTGCGCGCCGAGCGCCGTGGCCTCGTTCTCGTCCGCGATCGCGCCCTGCGTGATCGCCTGCGCCTGGGAGGAGAGCTGGGTGACGGTGGCGAGTCGGTGCAGGAAGTCGTCCGCGCCGTTCGCGTCGAGCATGAGCTGCAGGTCGCCGCCTCCGCCCCGCGCCACCGACGCGGCGAGCAGGCCCGCCCGCATCCTCGAGGTCCGGGCGGTCGCAGCGGCCGCGTCCGCCTGCTTCGCGAGGGCGGCGTGCCGCTCGCGTGCCGTGTCCTCCGCGAGCTGCGCGCGGTGGAAGCGTTCGGCGGCGATCGACGCGGTGCGGCCGGCGGCATCCGCCTTGCTCTGGAGGTCGCCGATCAGCGACGTGATGCGCGTGCTCTCCGCCTCCGCGGCCGCCTTGTCGGCCTTCGCGCGCTGCACCTCCGCCCAGCTCGGATAACCGGGGGAATCGGCGAGCGCCGCCGGGGTGACGAACGTGGCCGCGACGGCGCCGAGCGTGACGGCGCCGACGACGCCGAGCGCCGCGTCCCGCCTCCGGCGCGGATCCTCAGGAGCCAAGGATGATCCCCCTCGCCGCCATGAAGGGCTGCGCGTTGACCGCGACCTCGTTCAACCGGACCTCGAAGTGCAGGTGCGGGCCGGTCGCGGCGCCCGTCATCCCCACCGAGGCGATGTTCTGCCCTGCGGACACCTGCTGCCCCACCTTGACGAAGATGCCGCCGGGCCGGATGTGCGCGTACCCGGTCTGGATGCCGTCCCCGTCGTTGATCTCGATCCAGTACCCGTAGGTGCCGAACCACCCGGCGTAGACCACCGTGCCCGAGTGGGCCGCGTAGATGGGACTCCCGTACGGCACCCCGATGTCGGTGCCGCGATGGAAGAAGTTCGCGCCGGCGGGCTGATCGGGCCGAGGGCCGAACACGCCCGTGATCGGGCCCGCACCCGCCGGGTTCGCCCATCCGGCACCGTTGACCGAGTGCCCGGCCCCGGCGGCCTGCGCGGCCTTCCGCGCGGCGACCCCGGCCTGGTACTTGCGCGCGACGGAGTCGGAGGTCGCCTGCAGCGCGTCGAGCCGAGCCTGCAGCTCGACCTGCTGGGCCTGCTGGGCCTGCAGCTTGGCGTTCGCGTCGGCGCTCGCCTGCACGGCCGCCTGGAACGCGACGCGCGCCTGCTCCTTGAGGCCGACGAGCTCGTTCTTCACCTGCTGCATCTGCGCCTGGGTCGCCGCCGCCGCGTTCTTCGCGGCCGCGGCCTCGTCGGCGATCGCGCTGTTCGACTCGGTGAGCTTCGACAGGCTCCCGAGCCTGGCGAGGAAGTCGCTCGCGCTCGCGTCCGTGCCGGACAGCAGGAGGGTCGTCTCGAGGTCGGCGCCTCCGGTCCGCGACAGCTGCGCGGCGAGCTGCCCCGCGCGCTGCTTGGCCGCGGCTGCGCGCTGCTCGTCGGCCTTGACCTGCTGCTGGATGGTCTGCAGCCGCTCGTTGGCGGTGTCGACCTTGGCCTGCGCGGACTGGTACTCGCCGCCGCGCTGCTCCGCGACCTGCTGCGCCGCGTCGGCCGCGGCCTGCGAGGCGGCCAGCAGCTTCTTGAGCTTGTCGATCTCCGCGGCCTTGGCCTTGACGTTCGCGCGCGCCTTCAGCACGTCGTTCCAGCTGGGGTATCCGTCCGCGTGCGCGGCGAGGGGCGCGCCGACCAGCCCGGCGGCGCCGGCGGCGCCGAGCGCGATCAGCCCGCGACGGAGCACGAGACGACGTGACAGGTCGACCATCGGCACCTCCCGCGCACAGGCCGCGACGGGCCGGTGGGCCGCGGCGACCGGCAGGCTAACCCGGTGCCCGCGGATACCCGGGCAGGGATCGCCGTGTGGCGCGCCTCCGGCTCCGCTCCCCGTTCGCGCCCCGCATCGCCCTCTCCGGGCGTGATGTCGCATCCCGGGCGTCGATCGACGCCCCGATCGCCAGATCACGCCCGGACTCCGCCCGCGTCCGCTCCGACCGGGGCTGCGTTTCGTCATCGTCCCCGGATCGCGTATGCTCTTCCCCCGGTGAGCCCGGCGACGGGGGACTCCGGCCCCATCGTTTAGCGGCCTAGGACACCGCCCTTTCACGGCGGCAGCACGGGTTCGAATCCCGTTGGGGTCACGATCCCGGCGGGCGGATTCACCACAGCAAGGCCCTGTAGCGCAGTTGGTTAGCGTGCCGCCCTGTCACGGCGGAGGTCGCGGGTTCAAGTCCCGTCAGGGTCGCGAAGGATGCGGCGAGAGCCGCGTTCCTCGGCTCTGTAGCTCAGTTGGTAGAGCGTTCGACTGAAAATCGAAAGGTCACCGGATCGACGCCGGTCGGAGCCACCACTGAAACCCCCGGTCAGCCGGGGGTTTTTCTTTTGCCTGGCGCTTCAGATCCGCTGATCCAACCCTTTTGGCCACATTTTGGCCACATCTCAACGATGTGTCGTGTGATCCAGCGACATCCGGAGAGGGCGCAGCCAGTCGAAGGGCGTGGAGCGGTCGGCCCGCTGGCCACGCGCGTGTGGCCAAACTGTGGCCACTGCCAAAGTGGTTACAGGGCAGTCGTGGCTCACGCAACAGCCGCGGCGGGAGATCCATGAACGTCCGACTTCGCTCGCAGCAGCCCACAACCACTGCTCAAGTCTTCGTGGGCGCCTGGTGCGCTAGCGATCCGAGAGCGAGCGTCGGCGCTGGACGTCGGGGACGACGAGCTTCGGGACCGCGCGCTTCATGAACTTGTCGAACTCTGGGACGGTGAATGCGGCGTACCCGTGCTCCGGGGTGAACAAGAGCCCCATGTCGATGAGCTCTGCTCGGGTGGGACCGAGTTGGGTCGACTCCCGGTTCATGATGCGGGCGACGTCGCCCGCCTTTTGAGGTTCGGGCCCCAACTCGGCCATAGCGCGCATGTAAGCGGTCTGCAACGGTGTCGAACGGTCCAGCCGGACCCGGAAGAACGAGCTGTCGAGTTTCGCCTCGTAGGCCTCGCGAGCGACCACGACGTCCGCCCGGGTGATCCGATCCAGCTCAGCCACTCCCCACACCTGATAGCCGAGTTCCTGAAGGAAATACGGGTAGCCCTTGGTGATCTCCAATGCGAGGTCGAGAGCCTCCGCCTCGAACAAGACCTCCTCGGCCAGCGCAGGCTCGCTCAGTGCCAGCCGCGCATCCTCGTCGCTGAGTGAATCGATCTTCGGGAACTTGAACAGGCGCTCGGCATAGGACTTGGCATCGCCGGCGAGTTCAGCGATCTGCGGCAGTCCAGCCCCGACGAAGGTGATCGGCAACTTCCGTTGCACGGTCTTGTGGATCGCCTGGATGAGCGCCTCCAGTTGCGGTGCGCGGAGGAACTGCACCTCGTCGACCAGCAGTGCGAGACCACTGCTCTGCTCGCGCGCGACTTCACCGATCGCGACGAACACGTCGGTGAGGTCGAGCCCGAGGTCGCCGTGGTCGGCGTAACCCTCAGCAGGATCGACATCCCACGTTACGGACCACGTGCCGTCCTGATTGATCGACAGGGCGAAGGAGCTCAGAGCCGCGGCAGCACGCCGCCCTCGGTCGGTCCACCGAGCTCGCGGCGAGAGCCGAAGGAGAGCGGCACGGAGCTGCGAGAACATCATCTGGCGGAAGCGGGTGTCGTCGTGCTTGCGCGCTTCGAGCTCGACGACCTCCCAGCGCGACTCCCGCGCGATGTCGCCGAACTCGTTGAGCAGCACCGTCTTGCCGACGCCCCGGAGGCCGGTGATGATCATCGACTGCTCAGTCCGCCCCATCGACAGCCGCCGGAGTAGGACCTTGAATGCGGTCGTCTGCTCCTCCCGCCCGACCACGAACTCCGGCGCGGCGCCGGCGTTCGGCGTGTAGGGGTTCCTGACGCTGTCCATCGAGTCCTTACCGGTTTTATCCCAGTTTAGCCAAATCGGATAAAGCTGCCCCAACAACCTAAAGCCTCAGCGTGTCGGAGAGCTGCGTGCAGTCGAAGAGCGTCGGCCCCGGTCCGGACGATCGCGTCGTGACAGCCGCCTTGCGGGCCTGCCGATCGAGCGCGGTGGCGACGGAGTCGAGGTCGTCGTCGAACAGGTCCGCGTAGACGTCGAGTGTCATCGCCGCGGATGCGTGGCCGAGCATCCGTTGCACGGCCTTGACGTTCGCGCCGGCACTGATCGCGAGGCTTGCTGCGGTGTGCCGCAGGTCGTGCATGGTGATGACGGGGAAGTCGGGATCAGTTTCCCGCAGCCGGCCGAGCGCGGGCTCGAAGAAGCGCGGTCGGAAGTTGGTGCCTCGCAGCACGCCGCCGTCCGTGCCGGTGAAGACGAGGTCTTCACGTGCTTTCTCCGCCGCCCGAACCGAGAGCGGCCCGACAAGGAGCGAGGGGAAGGGCACCGATCGCCGCTCGTGCGTCTTCGGCGTGCCCCAGATGAGCTGCCCGCGCGGTTCGGACACCGCCTCCTCGACCTCGATTCGGCGCTTGGCGAGGTCGAGGTTCTTCACGCGCAGCGCAGCCATCTCACCCCACCGCAGACCCGTGTAGGCGAGGAACAGCGCGACGTCCCCCTGCTCTCCGAGTTCAGCGACGAGGGCCGCGACCCGCTCGTGCGACAGGTAGCCGTGACGCCGCTTGACGATGCGAGGGAGCCGGATGTCGTCGCAGGGGTTGCGCGACAGGCGTCCGTCACGGATCGCGAACTTCATCACCCCCGACAGCGCCAGGTGCGTCTGCCGGACAGCCGAGGGCCCGAGCGAGGAGGAGAGCGTGGTCACCCACGTCTGCACGTCAGAGTGGGCGACGTCCGCCAGTCGCGTCCGACCCCACCGCGGCAGGATGTGCTTCTCGATGGCGTGGCGGTAACCGGACAGCGTCGTCGGCTTCACCTGCACCTGGGCTCGCAGCCACTCCTGCGACCACTCCCCGACGGTCACCCTCGACCGGGATGCGTCTACCCACTCGCCGCGGAGCTTGGCGACCTCGACTCCGGCCAGGTAGTCCTCGGCCTCGCGCTTGGTGCGGAAGCCCCGCTTCTGGGTATCGCGGCGATCCGGGGTCCGGTACCGGACGCGATACCGCTTCCCCGAGCTCGTCGCGTAGCTCTCGACGGATCCCATCTCGTCAGCGAACCCGTGACTCCGCGGTGACGAGCCAGACGGGCAGCTCGTCCTCCGGCCACAGCCCCGATCGGTCGTAGACCTCGCGGACGGCGACGCGGTCGGCGATCGATCGCCCGGTGGGCGACGACCGCAGCGCGTCGCGGACGGCGCGGGCGCTCTCGGCGTTGCAGAGGTATGTGACCATGCTGACGTCGCCCATGTCGAGCCGGTGCCGGAACGAGTTGAAGATCTGCGCGTAGCGCGGCATCCGCTTCCCGGTGAGCTCCACCTCGATCAGTTCGATCCAGCCCGGTGCCAAGGCTGCGCCATCGGCCTGGTGACGGCCCGCGTAGGCGGGCTTGTCGTCGCGCTGCCACGCGTACCCCGCCGCCGCGTATCGGGCTGACGCGGCCGCGACGGCGACCTCGTGCCGGGTCGTCTGCCGGTACAAGCCCGGCTTCGACAACCCGATCCCCTGATAAGTGCCCCACACCAGCGACCCGCCCGCGCCGCCGAGCTGCGCCCGATCCACCATCCCGGCGGTCTTCATCCGCGCACACCACATCTGCGCCCGCCGCGTCGACACCGGTCCCTGATCCCCATTCAGAGCGCCGAGCACCCACCGCACCGATTGCACATTCGCGATCCGCACGATCGAGAACCAGACCAGCACCTGTTCATCCCGCGGCATCACCCACACCGTCGGATCTCCGCCATCGAACGTCCGCACCATTCCGCCACGTCCTCCCTGAACCGTCCCCGTTCACCCGCACGAGAACACCGCCCACCGACAGCACCACCACTACGCCGAAATCACCACCCACCGTCAGTTCATGTGACACCACGACACAATCGGTCCGATTCCTCCCCCACACATGCCCTGCTCCTGTCCCTCCCTTGCTTCCACCCCCACTGCCCTTGTCTTGCCCTGTCCTGGCCTGCCACCTGTACTTCCGAACCACCCTCAGTCAGCAACGCTTTACTGCTGAGTGAGGGTGGTTCGGAAGCCGCATCGCGGAGGTGGCAGGCCAGGACAGGGCAAGACGCCCGAAACCCCTCGCCACCCCCATCACCCCGAACGACGACCCCGACGACGGGCTCGCCGAGGGGTCCGTGCTGCACTGCCGGACGGCTCTGGTCGCACACGGTCGACAGTCGGCACCCACCCGCGCATAGGTAGGGTCCGACTCAGAGGCGATGACGCTCGCCTGAAGCACTCCCTGGAGTTGATGGCGCCTACCCGAAGAGATTCCGTGTGGGCGGATCGTTCGCGGTGAGGAGCAGCATGAAGAAGCGCAGCCCGTCGGCGAAGTGGTACACGGCTGGAATCGGCGGTGTCGGCCTCGCCAGCTTGTTCTCGGACTCCAGCCACGAGATGGTGACGTCGCTGCTGCCGACGTTCCTCACGAGCACGCTGCACGCCTCCGCGGGTGCACTCGGCCTCATCGAAGGCCTTTCGGACGCCCTGACCGGTGTCATGAAGCTCGCCGGCGGTCCGCTCGCGAACGACCCGAAGCGTCGCGGTCGACTCGCGGCAGGCGGCTACGTCGGCACGGCGCTCGCCACCGCCGCGATCGGGCTGACCGCGACCGTGTGGCAGGCCGGCGTCCTCCGCGCCATCGCGTGGATGTCGCGCGGCCTCCGCTCTCCGGCGCGCGACGCGATGCTCGCCTCGCTGGCCCGCGAAGAGCACTACGGCAAGGCCTACGGCCTCGAGCGCGCCGGGGACAACCTCGGTGCGGTCGTCGGACCGCTGCTCGCGTCGCTCCTCGTCGGTCTGGTCGGCGTCCGGGGCGCCATGCTGGTGTCGGTCCTGCCGGGGCTGCTCGCGGCGGCCGCCATCACGGTCGCGGCCCGCGAGGCGACCCGCCTCGCCGGTCAGGCCAAGGAGCGCGTCCGGTTCGATCTTCGGGCGCTCCGGGAAGCCGGGCTCCTGCGACAGCTGCTCCCGATCGCCTTCTTCGAGTTCGGCAACATCGCCACGACCCTGCTCATCCTGCGGGCGACGCAGCTACTCGCGACCGACGGCCGCTCCCTGACCGCCGCGACGGTGCTGGCGATCATCATCTACGCCGCGCACAACGCCTTCGGGGCGCTGGTCGCGTACGTCGGCGGCCGATGGATCGACCGGGTCGGGCCACGAATCGTCTTCGGCTGCGGGGCCCTGCTCTACGTCTTCGCCTATGCGGCGTTCGCCGCCTCGTTCCGCTCCTGGCTCTGGTTGCTGCTGGCGTTCATCGCCGCGGGCGCAGCGATCGGCCTCGCCGAGACGGCCGAATCGACGCTCGTGGCCCGAGTCGTGCCGGATGCCCTGCGCGGCAGCGGCTTCGGCTTCCTGGGTGGTGTGCAAGCGCTCGGCGATTTCGTCTCGACCGCGGTGGTGGGCCTCCTGTACGCGGCGGTCTCCCCGAGCGTCGGATTCCTCTATGCCGCTGCGTGGATGGTCCTGTCGCTCATAGCCCTTGGGGTGAGCCGTCGGCGGAGAATGGCCGGCTGACTCTGATCTCGGCGTTCGCTCGGCTCCGCAACCGCTGCAGATGTGCACTGTCCTTGGGTCAGCCCGCCGCGGTCGCGCCGACGGGATGTCGTGGGGGAGCCCGACGATCAGGTGTTCCCCCGCGTTCTCAGCGGAGTCTCCGAATTCGGGTGTCGACTTCCGCTTCGGGTTGCGGGCGACGGAGCAACGAGGCGACACCGAGCCCTGACTGGTGAGCGATCACACGGAGGCGGGCGTGAGCGATCGAGGGAGAACGCAGCAGGCCCCGTCCGAGCGCGGCCTGTTCGGCGGGAACGCCCTGCAGCTGCGGCGACGGAACGTGGACGCGAGCAGCGACTTGTCCGGGATGGCCGAAGCCGACCCCGGCAGCCGACCCACCTTGCTCGGAGAGCTGATCACGGAGGGCTTCGGCTCCATGGTGCTCGGGCTGTTCGGTCTCGGGGTCGTCGCGCAGGTCGTCGTCTCCAAGAACGGGCTCGGAGGGCATGACAGCATCTCGTGGGCGTGGGGCATCGGCGTGACCCTCGGCATCTTCGTCGCCGGTGCGACCACGGGCGCCCACCTCAATCCCGCAGTCACCCTCGCGGTGACGCTCTTCCGAGACTTCCCGGCGCGCAGGGCGCTCCCCTACATGACAGCGCAGGTGATCGGCTTCTTCATCGCCGCGCTGATCGTTCGGATCGACTACAGCAGCGGGCTCGACGCGGTCGACCCGCACCACACCCTGGCGACCCAGGGCGTCTTCTCCACACTGCCCGGCAACGGTGACGCGGCGCTCGACGTGAGCATCTGGCTCGCTCTGTTCGACCAGATCGTGGGCACCGCGATCCTGCTCTTCCTCGTCTTCGCGATCACCGAACCCGGCGCGGCCGGACCGTCGCCCGGCCTGACCGCGATCGCCGTGGGCCTGGTGGTGGTCGGGATCGGCATGGCGTTCGGCACCGATGCCGGTTACGCGATCAACCCGGCCCGCGACTTCGGACCCCGGCTACTCGAATGGCTCACCGGGTACGGGAGCGCGTGGGTCGATCAGACCGGCGAACCCTACTTCTGGGTACCGATCGTCGGCCCGTTCATCGGCGGGGCCATCGGCGGCGGCCTGTACAAGGCCACCGTGGCACGGGGCCTGCCGCTCTCCCCCGCGTCGTGAACGGCCTCCCAGCGGCGCACGGATGTGCGTGCGCTATACAGGCGGTGGCGATGGAGCTCGCCAGGACCTGACGTCCGAACCGCCGCGAGGCTGATAGCACCTGATCACGATCGGAGTGACAGGTGACCCTTGAGCACGCCTCGACGACGGCCATGCCAACGACTGCGGCGTTCGGTGATCTCCTCGCCCCCTCGGCGCGGCCGTCCTTCGCCGAGACCATCGATGTGGATTCGCTCCACGACCTGGCCCTCGACCAGGTCCTGGACTCGATGCAGCGGACGGTGACGGACCCGGCGGCGCTGGCCGACGTGTTCCGTCGCCCCCTGCACGACGTCGATGCGGTGCGGTATCGACAGGGCGTGTTCGCCGCGCTGGAGCACACGGGAGTGCGTTCCGCGGTCAGCAGGTTCGTCGACGCGTTGGTGGCGGTGCGCAGCGTGGAGCGCGACGCGGGGCGGAGTCGATATCCGCTGCAGCAGGCGCGCCTGCATCTCTCCGCCGTGCTCGGGTACTGCGAGGCGGTGCACGCGCTGGCGCAGGACCTGCTTGCGGCGCTGGACGCGGCGGAGGTCAAGTCCATCGGACTCCGCGGCTTCGCCGAGCACGCGGACCGGCTCCGGCAGTCGCCGCCGTTCCGGCGGCTCGAACAACGCGCTCGCGAGCTCGACGCTGACTGGGGATCGATCCTCTTCGCGCTGCTGATCCGTGACGGCACCCTGCACGTGGCGCCCTTCGACGACGAGGCCTCGCTCGAGGACGAGGTCGACCGCGTCTTCGAACGATTCCGGAGGGGGCAGGTCGAAGACCACCACAGCCGGCTCCGGCAGGACCAGACGCTCGACCACATCCAGGCCTGGATCCTCGACGCCGTCGGCGCGCTCAAGCCCGACGTCCTGCAACCGCTCATGGCCTGGTCGCAGGAGACCCCCGACTTCGTCGACGACGTGCTCGCCCGCAGCGTCGCGCAGTCGGAGTTCTACTTCGCGTACCTGGACCTCGTCGCTCCGCTGCGCGCCGCGGGCCTGCACCTCACCTGTCCGGACGTCTCGCTCGAGCACCGGCGTCTGGAGCTGCAGGACGTGTTCGATCTCCCCCTGGCCCGGGCGCGGGTGGCCGACGGCGCGCGCGTGGTGACGAACGATCTCGCGCTGCGGGACGGCGAGTCCGCCCTCGTCATCACCGGGCCGAACCAGGGCGGGAAGACGACCACAGCCCGGCTCATCGGCCAGGTGCACCATCTCGCCGCGCTCGGCTGCCCGGTGCCCGGTTCGTCGGCGCGACTGCGTCTCCCGGACCGGGTCATGACCTGCTTCGACCGGGCGGAGCGGTTGGAGACGCTCGAGGGGCGGATGGGGGAAGAGGTGCAGCGGATCCGCACGGTCCTGGACCGCGCCACAGCGAACACCGTCGTGATCCTCAACGAGGTCTTCTCCTCGACCGCGCTGCGGGACGCGACGGTGATCAACCGCGAGGTGCTCACCCGGCTGCTCGACGTGGGCGCCCTCACGGTCTGCGTCACGTTCATCGACGAGCTGTCCCGCCTCGATCCTGCGATCGTGAGCCTCGTCGCGGCGGTCGACCCGGACGACCCCGCGGTGCGGACCTTCAAGCTCGAGCGCCGGCGCGCGGACGGTCGCGCCTACGCGGAGGCCCTGGCGCACAAGCACGGACTCACCCGGGACCGACTGCGCGAGCGCATCGCCGGGGCGGAGGGGACCCGATGATCACCGTCCAGCTGCTCGCCGCGGACCGCGACCTCGATCTCGACGCGACCGTTCCTCCCGGGGTCGCCGACACCGAGCGCGACCTCGAGCTCCCGCGGCTCTGGGACGCCATGGCCGACGGCGACGACTTCCTCCGCGATGTCGCCCGAGCCGTCGTGCTGCACCCGCTCGGCTCCGCCCAGGAGGTCGGATACCGGCAGGACGCGCTCGCGGACTGCCTTCGAGCTCCCGAGCAGGTCGCAGAGCTCTACGACTTCGCCCTCCGCGCGCAACTGGCCGGACGGGACGACCTGCTCTTCGGCCTCGGCAGGACCAGCCCCGACGCGCTCCTGCGTCGATCGGTGCGCATCCTGCAGAAGCTGCTCCCCCTCCTCGCCGAGCTCCGGCAGTGGACCCAGGCGAACGCGACGACCTTCCCCTCCGCGGCGTTCCAGCGGTTCTTCCGCGGTCTCGCCGCCGACCTGCCGGACGAGTACCTCGCCGATCTCGAGCACCTCCTCCGTCGACTCGAACTCCGCCAGGGCCTCCTGCTCAGCGCAGCGATCGGTCCGCTCGGGGCGGTGACGGGCACGACGATCAGGACGCCGCGAGACGAGAACCGTCACCTGCTCTCGCGGGTGCCGCTCGCGCGTCCCGTCGCCTCGTACACGATCCCGGAGCGGGACCAGGCCGGATTCGATGCGCTGTCCGAGCTGGAGGACCGGGCACTGGACGGGATCGCCAACGCTGCCGCGCAGGCGCTGGACCACGTGCTGGGCTTCTTCGCGGCGGTTCGCCGCGAGGTCGCGTTCTTCCTCGGAGCGATCAACCTCACGAGGCGGCTTCGCGAGCTCAGCGTCGCGCAGGCGCGCCCGGAGGTCCAGGACGGCGGCCCGCTCGAGGCGCACGGACTCGTCGACCCCTGTCTTGCGCTGCGCGCCTCCACCGCCCCGGTGGGCAACGATCTCGCGCTGCCCGGCGACGCGCTCCTCGTGATCACCGGAGCGAACCGCGGAGGGAAGTCGACGTTCCTCCGCGCGCTGGGCGTCGCCCAGCTCATGGCGCAGGCCGGCTTGCCCACCGCCGCTGACTCGCTTCGGATCCCGTGCGTCGGAGCCGTGCTGACGCACTGGAGCCGGGAGGAGGACGACGCCCTCGAGCATGGCAAGCTCGATGAGGAGCTCGACCGCATGGCCCGTCTCGCCGAGCAGCTGCGACCGGGCGACCTGCTTCTGTCTAATGAGTCCTTCTCCTCCACGAACGAGAGCGAAGGGTCCGACATCGGGGAACAGGTGATGACCGCGCTGCTCGACGCCGGCGTCCAGGTCCGGCTGGTGACGCACCTGTTCGATCTCGCCTCTCGGCTCCGCGCGGACCGGCCGGACGCGGTCTTCCTCCGCGCGCCCCGCTCCGTCGACGGCGAGGCGACGTTCCGCCTCGAGCGCGGCGACCCGCGGCCGACGAGCTTCGGCGTCGACCTGTTCGATCGGACGTTCGGCACCCACCTCGCGGAGCGGCCCGCTGCATCCGCGGCACCGTCGTGACACCCGGGACGCTCGTCCTCCTCCGCCACGGAGAGAGCACCGGCAACCGGGACCGGATCTTCACGGGCATGCTCGACGTGCCCCTCACGGAGCGCGGACGAATCGAGGGGCGGCGCGCCGGCGAGCTGCTCCGCGCCGCCGGGATCGACCCGGACCTCATCCTCACCTCCGCGATGCGGCGCGCGCGGGAGACCGTCGACGCACTGGGGGGCACCCACCCGACGCCCGTCGTCGATGCGCGGTTGAACGAGCGGAACTACGGGGCGCTCACCGGTCGCACGAAGCAGGAGGTGCGGGAGGCCGAGGGTGAGGCCCGGTTCCTCCAGTGGCGGCGTTCGTACGCCGTCGCCCCGCCTCCGATGACCGCGGGGCAGCGCGCGGCGCTGCTCCCGCGCAGCGCGCCCGGCTCCGCGGAGCTCGGCCTGACCAAGTCCCTGCACGACGTCGTCGACCGCGTCGCGCGGCTCGTGGACGAGCCGCTGCGTCCGCTCCTGGCAGCCGGGCGGTGCGTCCTGGTGGTCGCGCACGGGAACTCCCTCCGGGCGCTCTGCATGATCCTCGACCGGCTCAGCCCGTCCGCCGTGGCCGCCCTGAACCTGCCGACCGGGTTCCCCCTGCAGTACCGGCTCGACGACGACCTCCGACCGCTCATCCCGGGCGGCACGTACCTCGCCCCCGCCGCCGCCGCACTGGCCGCGGAACGCATCCGACAAGAAGGTGGCACATGACCGACACGAACCCGATCCGCATCGATTCCGCGACCGCACGACCGATCCTGGACTCCCGTGGCTGGCCGACCATCGAGGTGACGCTGACCGCCGGGACCGCCGACGCGACGGCGTCCGCCCCGGCCGGGGCGTCCACCGGCGAGCACGAGGCCGTCGAGCTGCGGGACGGCGGCGAGCTATGGAGCGGCCGCGGCGTCGATCACGCGGTCCGCATGACGCAGACCGAGGTCGGCGACCTGCTCACCTCCAGGGACTGGGTGACCCTGCCCGAGCTCGACACCGCGCTCACCACCCTCGACGGCACGGAGAACCTGGCGCGCATCGGGGCGAACACCGCGGTGGCCGTGTCGATCGCGGCCACGCGGCTCTTCGCCCACAGCGCCCAGCTGCCCCTGCACGCCTGGATCGCGCAGCAGAGCGGGGCACGACCGGTGATCCCGGTCCCCCACTTCAACGTCCTGAACGGCGGCGCGCACGCAGCGAACGACCTCGCTTTCCAGGAGTTCATGATCGCGCCCGTCGGCGCCGCCGACATCGCCGCAGCGGTGGAGTCCGGCGCTGCCGTCTACCACGCGCTCGCGGCTCTCATCCGCCACCGCTACGCCAGCACCGGCCTCGGCGACGAGGGTGGATTCGCACCGCCGCTCTCGGACCCTCGAGAAGCGCTCGACCTGCTCGTCGAGGCGATTCAGCAGGCCGGACACCGCGCCGCGCTCGACGACATCGCGATCGCCCTCGATCCCGCGGCCAACGGCTTCTCCACCGGCCCCGGCCGGTACACCTTCTCCGGTCGCGAGCTCGACCGCGAGACGCTGGTCGCCTACTACCGCGACCTCGTCGCCACCTACCCGATCCGGAGCATCGAGGACGGCTTCGCCGAGGACGACCACGAGGGGTGGGGCCTCCTCTTCCAGGCCCTCGGCGACGACCTCGAGCTCGTGGGCGACGACCTGTACGTGACCGACGCGGCGCGGATCGCCGACGGCGCCCGCGCCGGGCTGTCGAACGCCGCGCTCATCAAACCGAACCAGATCGGCACCGTCTCCCGAACGCTCGCGGCCATCGCCACCGCGCGGTCCAACGGGATGCAGGCGATGGCATCGCACCGGTCCGGCGAGACGCTCGACCCCTTCATCGCCGACCTTGCGGTCGGCACCGGGATCGGTCGGATCAAATCGGGCGCACCCGCACGCGGCGAACGGGTCGCCAAGTACAACCGACTCACCCGACTCGCCGCCGCCGACCCCACGCTCGGCTTCGGCCTCGCCCCCGCCTGAACCCACCGCTGCACGAGGAGACCCGCACATGAACGAAGCCGTGCTCGACGTCACCATCGAGATCCCGGCAGGGGGAAGGAACAAGTACGAGATCGACCATCGCACGGGTCGGGTCCGGCTCGACCGCACCCTGTTCACCGCCATGACCTACCCGGCCGACTACGGCTACATCGAAGGCACCCTCGGCAAGGACGGCGACCCCCTCGATGCACTGGTCCTGCTCGACGAGCCCGTCTTCCCGGGGGTCGGGGTCGATGCGCGACCCGTCGGCGTGCTGGACATGAGCGACGAGAACGGGCAGGACGACAAGATCATCGCCGTCCCCGCGCACGATCCCCGGTGGGCGTCGGTGCGGGACGTGGAGGACGTACCCGAGCTGACGCTCGCCCGCATCCGGCACTTCTTCACCCACTACAAGGAGCTCGAACCGGGCAAGACCGTCGAGGTCCACGGCTTCCGCGGTCGGGCCGCCGCCGCGGCCATCGTCGCCGAAGCCATGCATGCGCACCGTGCGACGCAGCAGTACGAGAGTTGAGCCGATGCCCATCCGACGCCTCGTGCTCGATGTCGACAAGGTCGTGCGCCACCCGGACATGGTGACGCTCGCCCGCGCCATGGAGTCCGTCCCCGGGGTGCAAGCGGTCAATATCACCGTCAACGAGATCGACGTCGAAACGATCGGCACCATCGTCACCGTCGTCGGCGACGACATCGACTCCGAGCGGCTCTTCACCGCGATCTCGAACGAGGGCGCCGTACTGCACAGCATCGACGAGGTCGTGGTCGGCGACCAGCTCCTCGATCCCGTCCCACGGCGGCGATGAGCGCGAGGTCCCGCCTCCCCCTGCTTCCCCTCGCACTCGGTATCACCGACGGCATCCTGAACGCTCTCACCCTCGGCGCCGGCGCGGTGCTCCGCGGCGCCGGGGGCATCGACTTCGGTCTGGCGCTCCGCGTCGGTGTCGCCGCGCTCGTGACCGCGGGGTTCACGATGTTCGTCGCGGACTACGCAGCGCGCCGCGAGGACTTGGTCCGCGCGGCGCGCGAGCTCAACCTGACCGAACCCGGGCGGGGCGCGGGCCGCCGACGCGTGGGCGGGCGCGCCGCGGAGGGCGCCCGGGGCGGTGGGGGTGGGCGCCGGGGGGCGGCGGGAGGTCGCCGGGGGGCGCCCG